>JBCDJH010000149.1:0-5867 GCA_038747965.1 Pseudomonadota bacterium | reverse complement strand
GGTGACGGGATCTTCATCGACGCCGCAGGCCGGCGCAAAGAAACGCGACGCGATATCGCTGGCCTCGCCCGGGGCCGTCGCGACAATGTTGACGCGCGCGCGCGTCAACGCGGCGAAGTCCGGCTGCAGGGCGCGGACATCCGCTTCCGCCTCCAGCGCGACGATGCAGAAGCGCGCGCCATGAACCTGCTCAACCTCGAACATTTCGGCGGCGCCGCCCCCATGGCCAATCGCGGCGAGAACGTCCCGCTCCGCATCGATCGGCTCGAACCGCAGCGCGGGGAACGACATCTCAAGATCGTCGCCGCGCCTTTCAACGCGCACCGGGCCCGACCGCGTCTCGAAGAGAATGCCCTCCCCGCCCGCATCGCCGCGATCGTACAGCGCCTCCGCCGCCGCCAAAGTGGCGTGGCCGCATAAATCGACTTCAACCGCCGGGGTAAACCACCGCAACCGCCAAGACGCCGCCCCAGCGTCGTCTTTCACCAAAAACGACGTCTCAGGATGGTTGTTAGACGCGGCGATCCCGAGGAGCGTCGTATCGTCCGGAAACGCGTCCAAAAAACAGACGCCCGCCGGATTGCCCGTGAAGGGCGCGTCGCCATTGGGGAAGCTGTGATACTCAAAATAGGGCGCGCTCGGCATGGGCCTATCGAAAGGGTTGGCGGCGCGCGCCGAAGACGCGCGCCTCAAAAACCAAGTGACTTAATGGACCGAAGCGCCCGGCTAGACCGGCTCAGGCACCGTTGGTACGGAGCTTTTTGACGGTCCAGAGCCGTCCCCATCGTCGCCAGACCCGTTGCTTGGGCCGCCGCCGGGCCCATCGCCCGAGCCCGAGCCGCCGCCGCCAGTTCCGCCCTCCGGCCCGCCATCGCGCTTTTTCTTGGAGCGCGCCGGAGGGGCGCTGACGAACTTAAAGGCGAGCTTGGAGGCGTCGTCCGGGTCCACCAGCACGCGCACCGCCCCGCCCTTGGCGAGTTCGCCGAACAGAACCTCTTCGGCGATCGGTTTCTTGATGTGCTCCTGGATGACGCGGCCAAGCGGGCGAGCGCCAAACGCTTCATCGTAACCGCGCTTGGCGAGCCAGTCGGTGGCCTCCGGCGTCAACTCAAACGTCACATGCCGGTCGGCGAGCTGCGCCTCAAGCTGCAGCACGAACTTCTCGACCACCCGGTTGATGACGTCCGGAGACAGGGACGCGAAGGGGATCACCGCATCGAGGCGATTGCGGAACTCCGGAGTGAACAAACGTTCGATCGCTTCTTGATCCTCGCCCTTGCGTTTGCCGCGGCCAAAGCCGATGGCGTTGCGCGCCGCATCTGACGCGCCCGCATTTGTCGTCATAATCAAAACGACGTTGCGGAAATCGACCGTTTTGGCGTTGGAGTCCGTCAGCGCGCCATTGTCCATCACCTGAAGGAGGATGTTGAACACCTCCGGATGCGCCTTCTCGATCTCATCGAGCAGCAGCACAGAGTGGGGGTGCTGATCGACCCGGTCGGTGAGTTGGCCGCCCTGATCGTACCCGACATAGCCCGGAGGCGCGCCGATCAGGCGCGAGACCGTGTGCCGCTCCATATACTCCGACATGTCGAAGCGCAGCAGCTCCACGCCCAGAACCGAGGCGAGCTGACGCGCGACCTCCGTTTTGCCGACGCCCGTGGGGCCCGAGAACAGGTAGCAGCCGATCGGCTTGTCCGGCTCACGAAGCCCTGCGCGGGACAGCTTGATCGCCGCCGCGAGTTGGTCGATGGCGTCGTCTTGGCCGAACACCACCCGCTGCAAGTCGGCCGCGAGGTTGCGCAACCGCTCCGTATCCGACTTGGAGACGGATTTCGGTGGGATGCGCGCCATCTTCGCGATGATTTCTTCGACCTCTTTGACGCCTAGCGTCTTCTTGCGTTTGCCTTCCGGCAACAGCATTTGGCTCGCGCCAGCTTCGTCCAGCACGTCGATCGCTTTGTCCGGCAGCTTCCGATCCGCCATATATTTGGCCGAAAGCTCCACCGCGGTTTTCACGGCGTCGTTCGTGTAGCGAACATTGTGGAAGTCCTCGAAGTAGGGCTTCA
Source organism: Pseudomonadota bacterium (assembly GCA_038747965.1). Classification (GTDB taxonomy): domain Bacteria; phylum Pseudomonadota; class Alphaproteobacteria; order Caulobacterales; family Parvularculaceae; genus JBCDJH01. Next base: position 3,798 of record JBCDJH010000149.1, on the reverse strand, counting down.
GGCCCGAAAGGATCTTCACGGCGTCCGGCAGCGACGGCTCGTTCACGTCGATCTTCTGGAAGCGGCGGGCGAGCGCCCGATCCTTCTCAAAATGCTGCCGGTATTCCTTGTAAGTCGTTGATCCCATGCAGCGAAGGTTGCCTGACTGAAGCGCCGGCTTCAGAAGGTTCGAGGCGTCCATGGCGCCGCCGGAGGTAGCGCCCGCGCCGATCACGGTGTGGATTTCGTCGATGAACAGAACCGCGCCCGGATAATTCTCCAGCTCCTTGATGACGGCTTTGATGCGTTCCTCAAAATCGCCGCGATAGCGCGTTCCCGCCAGCAGCGAGCCCATATCCAGGGAGAAGATGGTGGCGTCCTGGAGAACGTCCGGCACCTCCTCCTCCACGATTTTCCGGGCGAGCCCTTCGGCGATCGCCGTTTTGCCGACGCCGGGATCGCCGACGAACAGCGGGTTGTTTTTCCGCCGCCGGCAGAGGATCTGGATCGCCCGCTCAACTTCACTGTCGCGGCCAATCAACGGATCGACATCGCCTTTGCGCGCCTTGTCGTTGAGATTGACGCAGTAGGCTTCCAGCGCCTCGACGCCGGATTTCACGCCGCCATCTGCGCCCTCGCTCTCTTCGCCCGCGCCGCGGGGCGGCCTGCTCTCGGCCCCGCCCTGGCGCTTGGCGACGCCGTGGGAGATGTAATTCACCGCGTCATAGCGCGTCATATCCTGCTCTTGCAGGAAGAAGGCGGCGTGGCTTTCCCGCTCCGCAAACAAGGCGACCAGCACGTTGGCGCCCGTTACTTCTTCGCGGCCGGAAGACTGCACATGAATCACCGCCCGTTGAATGACCCGCTGGAAGCCCGCTGTCGGCTTGGCGTCCGCATCATGATCCACAATGAGATTGGCGAGCTCGTTTTCGATGTAGGAGACGAGCGTGCGCCGCAACAGATCGATGTCGACGCTGCAGGCCCGCATCACCGCGGCGGCGTCTTTGTCGTCAATGAGGGCGAGCAGCAAATGCTCTAGGGTCGCGTATTCGTGGCGGCGCTCCGAGGCGGATGCGATAGCTCTGTGGAGCGCGTCTTCAAGGTTGCGGGAAAATGAGGGCAACCGGCTAATCCTTCTCCATGGTGCACTGCAAAGGGTGTTGGTTGCGCCGGGCCGTCTCCATCACTTGGGCGACCTTCGTCTCCGCAACCTCGTAGGTGTAGACCCCGCAGACGCCCACGCCATTTTGGTGAACATGGAGCATAATCCGCGTGGCCTCTTCTCGGTTCTTGTTGAACAGCGCCTCCAACACGTACACGACGAATTCCATCGGCGTGTAATCGTCGTTCAGCAGAAGAACCTTGTAAAGGGACGGCTTCTTCGTCTTTGGCTTGGTTTGGGTGACGACGCCCACGCCGCGGCCAAAATCGTCGCCGTTCTCCTCTTCGCCAGCCATAGAAGTAGAATCCATTCGTCCGTGGGGTCGGGCGGCGCAGCGCGCATCCGCCTTCATCATTAAATATGCATTCCGGAAGTCTTGAAAAGATTAAATGAGCGCGGCGCCTACCGCGACATCTCGCCTGGGCGCAGCGCCTAGGGCGCGCCTTCGACCTTGGCGACCGTCTGCGCCAGCCAACTGTCGACGCGCTTCTTGTTCACGCCCATGTCCGAATAGCCAAACTTGGAGCGGCTGAAGACGAGCACGGTGGACGTGGTCTCGCTGAGAGGGATGAAGCGCACCGTGATGCGGTCCGGAAATCGGAACAAGGCGGAGCGCTGAACGAACTCATACTGCAGCGCCGCTTCATCGGCGGCTTCTTGCTTCGTGCGCGGGGCCTCGGCGACCACCGCCATCCACGCGTCCCGCACACTGGCGGCGGGCGCTGGGATGACCGGAGACGCCGTTTGCGCTTCGGCGGCCTGGCAGTACTCAGCTGTGCAGACGAGATAGGCGTTCGGGCTCGACGGCAATTCGACAGTGGCGAAATCAATCATGTGGCGGCTTCCGGGCTATGGACCTGACGCCCTTAATATAGCGCGCTCCGACGCCGCCGCACGTCCTCGCCGGTTAGTTGCTGGCGAGACAACGAAAAAGGGCCCGGCGAACCGGGCCCCAACGCAACTCTACGCTACTGAAGCAGAGGCTTACGGACGGTAGCTTTGAACCATTTCAACCATCGCTGTGAAGCGATCGTTGAGGGGCTCCGTCGTGTCTTTGGCGGCGGACACCATCATGTCGCTCATTTTGTTGAGCTGACCCATGTAGGAGTCGAAAGCCGACTTCGTGAAGTCCGTGTTGATTTCGATCAGCTCTTGAACGCTGCGGGACGTCATCGCGGCTTTCGCAGCGGACATGCCGTCTTCCAGCGATTGCTTGGAGAAGTTGATCGTTTCGTTGTTGAACGTCTCAACGTTTTTCGTCAGAGCGTTCGCGGACGTCATCACCGCTTCCAGCGTTTCACGGCCGAAGGCGCTGAAGTCGCCGAAGCTTTTCATGACTTTTTCCATGTTTTCCTTAACGGCTTCGTTGCTGACCGCCGCCATGGAATCGAGCGCTGCGGTGGCGCCGTTCGTCTCAGTTTTCGCTTTCGTAGGCATCTTTATTCTTTCCTCGTTCTGGGCTTACGCAACGGATCGTCGCTGATCCGCTCCACGACTGAATTCCAAAAACCTCGGACAGCTGAGCGACCCATTGGCGTCGCTGTTACGCCGTCCCTGGCCGCGCTACTCATCGCCGCCTTGGTGCGCCGCACATCAGATCTCTGAAATTGCTGCGCTGCAGTGTGATATCTAACGCCGGCGCCCTCGTCAAACGTTTTTTTGCACTGCAACAAAACTTTTTGGGTAGTCAGAAACCCAGCTTCATTCGCGCTTTAAGCGGCAGAGGCGGGCCGCCGTAGTTAACGAGTTCTTTACTGATTGAAAGTTAATCCCGCGCATATCATTTCGCTTTAAGCTAAATGGCGAAACTTGGGCGCGCGCGCAGATTCGTGGGGCGCATGGCGCGGTTCTTGCGGCGAATGGAACGCCGCCTACCGGGGCGATATCGAGGCTCGGACGGCGATGGTCATCGGATCTGGAGTTTAGAGAGTGTCTCAACGCCGCCCCATTATGACCCTGGTCATCGCCGTTCTCGCCATCTTCGGCGCGAGCGTCGGGGCGGCGCATGCGAACCCGCGCTATGCGGCGATCGTCATGCACGCGGACACCGGCGACGTTCTGTTTTCCCGTCATGCGGACGCGGCGCGCTACCCCGCTTCGATCACGAAGGTGATGACGCTCTACATGTTGTTCGAGGCGCTCGAGGCCGGCGAGGTTGAACTCACCGACACATTCACCGTCTCAAAACGGGCGGCGGGCCAGCCGCCATCGAAGCTCGGCGTTCGCCGGGGCGAGCAATTGCCGGTCGAGACCGCCATTTACGCTCTGGTCGTCCGTTCGGCGAACGATGTGGCGACGGTCGTCGCGGAAGGGCTTGCGGGCAGCGAGTACAAGTTTGCGAAAAAGATGACGTCGAAAGCGCGCGCCCTCGGCATGAAGCGCACGACGTTCCAGAACGCATCAGGCCTGCCGCACAAGTACCAGCGCACCACAGCGCGGGACCTCGCCACGCTGTCCATGCGCATGGCGCAAGATTTTCCCGATATGTACCACTATTTCGGGGCGAAGAGCTTCCCATATCGGGGCAAGACCTATCGCACCCACAACCGGGTGTTGCTGAACTACAAAGGCGCTGATGGCCTCAAAACCGGCTACACCCGCGCCTCCGGCTTTAACTTGGCGACCACCGCGCGCAAAGGCGAAAACCGCCTCATCGG
>JBCDJH010000148.1:0-5867 GCA_038747965.1 Pseudomonadota bacterium | reverse complement strand
CGCCGAGCCGGTGCTTGACGCTCACGGGCAATCCCGGCGCGCCGCGGCGCATCGCCTCGACGCACTCGGCGACGAGCTCGCTACACGGATCCCCGGCATTGGTCTTGGCGTGCGCCGACTGCACGACATCGGCCGTTCGGGCTGGTGGACGCTAATCGCGTTCACAGTGATTGGCCTTATTCCGTTGATTTACTGGGCCTGCCAACCGGGCGAGCGAAGCGAAAACCGCTTCGGCCCCGACGTTGAACAAGGACGGTAGGCGCGATGGCAGACGAACCCGAGAACGTTGTGCTGATCATGCTTCGTCGTATGGACGAAAAACTCGATCGCGTTCTCGATGACGTTCAAAACCTAAAAGTTCGGATGACGGCCGTGGAGGAAGGGCTGGTCGCCCTCAATCGCCGGGTCGACAAGGTTGAAATGCGCCTGGATCGCATCGAACGCCGCCTGGACTTAGCGGAGACAGTAGGGAAATGACCGAGCTACGCACCATCAAAGTCGACGGCGAGGAGATTGACGTCGATCCCAGTCTTACGCTTCTTCAGGCTTGCGAGGCGGCGGGGAAGGAGATCCCGCGCTTTTGCTATCACGAGCGATTGTCCGTAGCCGGCAATTGCCGGATGTGCCTGATTGAGGTCAAAGGCGGGCCGCCGAAGCCGGTGGCCTCCTGCGCGCAGAATGTGCGCGATCTTCGTCCGGGGCCGGAGGGCGCGCCGCCGGAGCTGTTCACCAACACGCCGATGGTGAAGAAGGCGCGGGAAGGGGTGATGGAGTTTTTGCTCATCAATCACCCGCTGGACTGCCCCATCTGCGACCAAGGCGGCGAGTGCGATTTGCAGGACCAGGCCATGGGCTATGGCCGCGCCGGCTCGCGTTTCGCGGAGAACAAGCGGGCGGTTGAAGAAAAGCATATGGGCCCGCTGATCAAAACGATCATGACCCGGTGCATCCAATGCACCCGCTGCGTCCGCTTCGCGACGGAAATCGCCGGCGTCGACGATCTCGGCCTCGTCAATCGCGGCGAGAATGCGGAAATCACCACCTATCTTGAGAAGTCCGTCGAGTCCGAACTCACCGGCAATCTTATCGACATCTGCCCCGTCGGCGCGCTCACCTCTCGGCCCTACGCCTTCAACGCCCGGCCGTGGGAGCTTCGCAAGACGCCGACCATCGACGTGATGGACGCGGTCGGCTCCAACATCCGCGTGGACGCGCGGGGCTCCGAAGTGCTCCGCATCCTGCCGCGGGTGAATGACGACGTGAATGAGGAGTGGATCTCCGACAAGACACGCTTCGTTTGGGATGGACTGCGCAAGCGGCGTTTGGACCGTCCCTATGTGCGCAAGGACGGGAAGCTCGCGCCCGTTGGATGGGACGAAGCGCTGGCCGTCGTCGCGGACAAGCTGAAGGCGCTGCAGCCCGCCGAGATGGGCGCCATCGCCGGGGATCTTGTCAGCGCTGAAGCGATGAAGGCGTTGAAGGACCTCATGGCCGGCCTCGGCTCTCCCAACCTCGATTGCCGGCAAGACGGCGCGGCGATCGGCGAAGGGCCGCGCGCCTCTTACCTCTTCAACGCCACCATTGCAGGCGTTGACGCCGCGGACGCCGTGCTCCTTATCGGGACGAACCCCCGCTGGGAGGCGCCGCTTATCAACGCGCGGCTTCGGAAGCTTTGGCTGCATGATCTGAACGCGCGTTTCGGCGTCATCGGCGAGCCGGTGGATCTGTCCTTCGACTATGAGCATCTGGGCGCTGGCCCGTCGACTCTGACGGAGCTGCTGAAAGGCCGGCACAGCTTCGCCAAGGCGCTGAAGGCGGCGAAACGGCCGCTCATCATCGTCGGCTCCGGCGCGCTCGCGCGGGCGGACGGCGCGGCGATCCTGAATGCGGCGGCGCAGCTTGCGCAGTCCGTCGGCGCGTTCGTTGCGCCGGCTTCCTCCGAAGGCGAGGACGCCGCGCCCGGCTGGAACGGCTTTAGCGTTCTCCACCAGGCGGCGTCACGCGTCGCGGGGCTCGATCTTAGCCTCATTCCGGGGGAGGGCGGCCTGGCCGCGCCCGCCATGTTGGACGCAGCCCGCGCCGGCGAGGTGAAAGCGCTCTATCTTTTGGGGGCCGATGAAGCCGATCTCTCCGGCCTCGAAAACACGTTTGTCGTCTATCAAGGCAGCCACGGCGACGCCGGCGCCCACGCGGCGAACGTGATTCTGCCGGCGGCGACCTATACGGAGCAGGACGGGGTTTTCGTGAACACCGAAGGCCGGGCGCAGCTCGCCCGCCGCGCGGCGTTCCCCGTCGGCGACGCGAAGGAGGATTGGGCGATCCTGCGGGCGCTTTCCGGCGTCATGGGCGCGGCGCTGCCTTACGATGATTTGACGGCGCTGCGCGGCGCGATGATGGAGGACGCCCCAGCGCTCGCCTCGTTCAACACCGCGCCAGCGCAGGCGGATAGCTTCGATCCGGACGCCATCGGCGCCGCCGGCGATTTGGCGGGCGCTCCCTTCGAAGCGACGATCGCCGATTTCTACCTCACCAACCCCATCGCCCGGGCGAGCGACACCATGGCGGAATGCTCCGCCCGCCATTGGGACGCGAAGGGACGCGCGCCCGTCGCGGCGGAGTAACGAGCGGCCGGACGGCGATGCGGCCCGGCGGCCCCTTGACGGGACGGCGCGCTGCAGCGCACAAGGCGCACAGACAGGCCGATCATCGCTGAAAGGCGAATCGGCGGAGAAGAAGAAGCGAAATGGCGGATTTCGTCACCCAGCACGGACCTCTCCTCGGCGCAGCTTTGGCGCTTGGGCAAATCCTTTTGTTCGTGATCGTTTTGCTGCTCTCGCTGGCGTTTATTCTGCTGGCGGACCGGAAGATCTGGGCGGCCGTCCAGATGCGCAAAGGGCCGAACGTGGTTGGCCCGTTCGGGCTGCTGCAATCCTTCGCCGACTTCTTCAAATTCGTTCTCAAAGAAGTCGTGATCCCCGCCGGCGCGAACAAAGTGGTGTTCCTGCTGGCGCCGATCATCACCTTCATTCTCGCCTTTATCGGCTGGGCCGTGGTGCCCGTCGCCCCCGGTTGGGTGATCGCCGATTTGAATGTCGGCATCCTCTATCTCTTCGCCATTTCGTCCCTCGGCGTCTACGGCATCATCATGGGCGGCTGGGCGTCCAACTCGAAATATCCGTTTCTGGGCTCGCTCCGGTCGGCCGCGCAAATGGTCTCCTACGAGGTGTCGATCGGCCTCGTGATTGTCACCGTGCTGTTGCTGGTGGGCTCCTTGAACCTCACCGACATTGTGGACGGGCAGGCGGGCGGCTTCTGGAACTGGCATTTCCTGTGGCCGTTTCCTGTGCCTGTGCTGTTCCCCATGTTCGTCGTCTTCTTCGTGTCGGCCCTGGCGGAGACGAACCGGCCGCCCTTCGATTTGCCGGAGGCGGAATCGGAACTCGTGGCCGGCTACCAGGTGGAGTATTCCTCCACCCCCTATCTCCTCTTCATGATCGGCGAGTACCTCAACATCGTGCTCATGTGCGCGATGACGACGATTCTTTTCCTCGGCGGCTGGCACGCGCCCATTGAGGTCGCGCCATTCACATGGGTTCCGCCATTTTTGTGGTTCGCCTTAAAGGTTTGCGCGGTGTTCTTCATGTTCGCGATGGTGAAGGCGATTGTGCCCCGCTATCGCTACGACCAGCTGATGCGCCTCGGATGGAAAGTGTTTCTGCCCCTGTCGCTGGCTTACGTGGTCATCGTCGCGGGCCTTCTCAAAGCGTTCGAAGGCCTATAGCGGCGCGTCGTCCTCCAAGGAGCGGATACGGATCATGTCCAGACTGGCCCAAGCGTTTCGCGGCGCCTTCCTGCTTGATTTCGCCGGCGCCTTTTGGCTGGCGCTTAAGTATCTCGGTCGCCCCAAGGCGACGGTGAATTACCCGTTCGAAAAGGGACCGCTCAGCCCCCGGTTTCGCGGAGAACACGCGCTGCGCCGTTACCCGAACGGGGAGGAGCGCTGCATCGCCTGCAAGCTGTGCGAGGCGATCTGCCCGGCCCAGGCCATCACCATCGAGGCGGAGCCCCGCGCCGACGGCTCGCGCCGCACCACCCGCTACGACATCGACATGGTGAAGTGCATTTATTGCGGCTTCTGCCAGGAGGCCTGCCCCGTCGACGCCATCGTCGAGGGCCCCAATTTCGAATTCGCCACCGAGACCCGCGAAGAGCTGCTCTACGATAAAGACCGGCTGCTGGAGAACGGCGACCGGTGGGAGCGGGAAATCGCGAAAAATCTGGAGTTGGACGCCCCCTACCGATAAAACCCAAACCGACTCGACCTCGCCCTTCGGCTTGAGCGTCAGTTCCGTCCGCGCCGCTTTGGTCGCGCGAAAGGCGGAGCGGAGGTTTCCCAAGACGAGCGGCGCATCCTGAAAAGCCGAGGCCGCGCGACCCAATGCTTCTGCAAGCTATCGCCTTCTATGCGTTCGCCGGAATCGCCGTGCTCAGCGGCGTAATGGTGATCTCCGCGCGCAATCCCGTTCACTCGGTGTTGTTTCTGATCCTCGCTTTCTTCTCCTCCGCCGGCCTGTTCGTGCTGCTGGGCGCGGAGCTGTTGGCGATGCTTTTGGTCATCGTCTATGTGGGCGCCGTCGCGGTGCTCTTCTTGTTCGTCGTGATGATGCTCGACATCGACTTTGTGGAGCTGCGGCAGGGCTTTCTTCAGTATCTCCCCATCGGCGCGCTGATTGGTTTGGCGCTGCTTGCGGAATTGATTCTCGTCGCCGGCGCTTGGATCGTCGGGCCGACCATTGAGGGCGGCCGCGTTCAGCCGACGCCGCTGGCGGAGGACGTCTCCAACGCCGAAGCGTTGGGCCGCATTCTTTATACGGATTACGTTCACTTCTTCCAGATCGCGGGGATGATCCTTCTGGTCGCCATGGTCGGCGCCATCGTGCTCACCCTGCGCTCCCGCGAGGGCGTCAAAAAGCAAGATATCGGCGCTCAGGTGGGCCGCCGTCGGGCGGAAGCTGTGGAGATCGTCAAAGTGAAGCCCCGGGCGGGCATATAGCCGGGATCTGAAGGGGCGAAGGAGCCGAACTTACGTGGATATCGGGCTGGGGCATTATCTCATCGTGGCGGCGGCGCTGTTCACGACCGGCATTTTCGGGATCTTCCTCAACCGGAAGAACGTGATCATCATCTTGATGTCGATCGAGCTGATGCTGCTCGCCGTGAACATCAACTTGGTGGCGTTCTCCTCCTTCCTCGGCGATCTCGTGGGCCAAGTCTTCGCCATGTTAGTGCTGACCGTCGCTGCGGCTGAAGCCGCCGTCGGGCTCGCCATCCTGGTGGTCTATTTCCGCAACCGCGGCGACATCGCGGTTGAGGACATCAACTCCATGCGCGGCTGAGGGGCGGGACGGGACGATGTATACGCTGATCATCTTCCTGCCGCTGGCCGGCGCCATCATCGCCGGCTTCTTCGGCCGTTCCATCGGATCGCGGGCGAGCGAGGTTATCACCTCCAGCTTCTTGGTGCTCGCGGCGCTGCTCTCCTGGGTGGCGTTCTTCGATGTGGCGCTGGGCGGCAATGCGCGCACCATTACGCTCGCCACCTGGTTTGATTCCGGCGCGTTCGAGGCCGATTGGGCGATCCGGCTCGATACGCTCTCCGCCGTGATGCTGGTGGTGATCAACAGCGTCTCCTCGATCGTGCATATCTATTCGATCGGCTACATGCATGAGGATCCGCACCGGCCGCGGTTCTTCGCCTACCTCTCGCTGTTCACCTTCGCCATGCTGATGCTGGTGACCGCCGACAACCTCGTTCAGATGTTCTTTGGCTGGGAAGGGGTGGGGCTTGCGTCCTACCTGCTGATCGG
>JBCDJH010000147.1:0-5925 GCA_038747965.1 Pseudomonadota bacterium | reverse complement strand
TTGACGAAGTCGTTCTCGAAATTGTAATCGACCCAAGCGCGGGCGCTCAAATTGAACTCCTGCAACCGGGCCAAACCGTCGCGCGTTCCCGCCAGCGCCCGCGCCGTCGTGCTCGGCGGCGCCGGCGGCGAGAAGAACGCTTTGATGAACCCGTCCTTAATGGCTCCAAACTGTTCGTAGACGCCTTTATATCGGGCGGCGTCCGACTTCGAGTAGTACGCGATGCTGTCGACCGTCTTGTCAATGTCGCGATAGATGACGATGCCCGGTCCGCCGTTCTTGTCAGGATGGCCTGTAATTTGGTCTGTTGAGGGAATATACTTTAGCCCGAACATCTCCAACTCTGGCTCAATCAGGTCCTTGAAGTCTGAATTTGCGTGGATCCAAACATGGGACGAACCGTAAAGGTCGTGCTTGAAGCCGGGAACGGTTACCTCGCGCGTAACCGCCCCGCCGCCGACCCAGGGGTTACGTTCCACGAGGCACACGGACAGACCATACTTCGTTAGGAGAGCGCCGCAGGATAGCGCGTTCACGCCTGCGCCAGCGATGACGACATCGAAAGCGGTGCGAGGGGCGGCTTGGTTCATTGCTGTTGTCTTCCCTCTTTCTGGGTGGTTGGCGGAAACGTCTGGTCGGCTGAGCGCGTGCGATATTCATCGAAGCGTTCGCGCGCGGCCCGGAGCCGAGACTTAAGGTCCGCCAACACCTTGGGATATCGGTCGGCCAGGCTGTAGACCTCGCCCTCGTTCCGCGAAGTGGAGAATAGCAAATCGTACCCGGCCTCAAAGCCGGACAGTTGATCGAACTCCTGAAAAGCCCCCAGCGATCGGCGGTAGTAACTGTGGGTCACGAATTTCCATTCGGCCGTACGCGCAGCAACGATATCCTCATTGTTGAAGAAAAAGAGTTCGTCGTGCACTTGGCTGGCTTCGCCGCGCAAGATGGGCCCTAAACTGCGGCCGTCAAGCTCCGCGCCCTCCGGTTCTGCGCCCACCGCTTCCGCAGCCGTAGCGAAAACATCGAAGTTCATAGTCATCGCCTCCGCCCTGCGTCCTGTCTCGACAACCTCCGGCCATGAGAGAATGAACGGCACACGAAAGGCCCCTTCCCAAGTGGCCCCTTTACCGCCGCGAAGTCCGCCGGACGATCCCTCGAAGAACGGCCCATTATCACTGGTCACGATCAGCAGCGTCCGCTCTAGAACGCCGTGCGCCTTGAGCTCTGCGACAATGGCGCCGACGCTCGCATCAAGCTCCTCGACTACATCGCCGTAAAGACCCGCTTTAGATCGGCCACGATATCCTTCGCCAGCGTACAGAGGGATATGCGGCATGGTATGAGAGAGTAGCAAAAAGAATGGTCCGCCAGCATTCTCACCGATAAAGCGCCGGGCTCGTTCAGTGTAGCGCCTCGTCAGCGTCGATTGGTCGATTCTCGTCTCGATGCGCTCGCGACCGTCATAGATATGAAAGTTGGGCATATCGTTGCTATGGGGTACGCCAAAGAACACGTCGAAGCCGTGATCGAGCGGCGAGTGCTCGGGCAGTCGACCAAGATGCCATTTGCCGATTAGCGCCGTTGTATAGCCGACGTTTTGGGTCAGCTCTGCTAACGTCTTCTCCCTAGAGGGTAGCGCTCTTATATCGTCGGCGCCAATGACGTCGTGGCCCAGAGAAGTTCGGATGGGATAGCGCCCGGTCAATAGACCGGCGCGCGACGGGGTACATACGTTTGCGCTAGCATAGGCTTGATCGAAGACAATCCCCCGTTTGGCTAACTTATCAATGTGTGGCGTCTTGATGGCGGTCGCTCCGTTTACGCCGACATCTCCGAAACCTAGGTCGTCCGCTAGTATGATGACGATGTTTGGCCGTTCAGCTTTGACGTCGGCTGCCAGCGTCTTGGCGGCTGAGCATCCGGCAAGACCGAACAGCAGACCGACTAACAACAATAAGGCGACGATAGACCTCATCCGCTCCGTCCAAGGTGCATCGCGCTCAACCAAGCTGACTGCGAAACGGGCCTACTTACACTGTTCCGTTTCACGGCTAAGAAAGCTGAAGGCGCAGGCGGCCAATCGGCGCCCGCGCCTTCTGTTCGTTTAGGACCAAAGAGTTGACCTACTAACGGCCCTGATCATACCGGTAGGTGAACCGAATGCCCCAAATACGCGGCTGAGGACGAATGCGTATGCCGGACAAACCGAAGTTCTCCGTAGTACTTGTGTAGTAGTTTTCCTCAAACAAATTCTGGATATAGCCGTTCACGACGTAAGCTGGGCTCTCGACGCCTAGGCGTAGGTTAACCACTGCGAAGGAGGGTACCCGATAAGGGAACTCAGGCAGGCCGAGGATCGGAGCCGCGACCGCTTCAAGGTCCGCACGCGACGTGCTTTGTCCAAAGGCTTCGACCCGAACAAAGCCCTCCAGGTCGTCCACAACGGGATAAGTAAAGTCTCCCAGGACGCTCCAGGTGACTTCAGGCGCACGCGGAAGACGTTGTCCGGTCACGTCGACGATAGCTCCGCCGGACAGCACTGCATCTGGAAAATCGTCGAACTCGCTATTCACATAGCCGACCGCGCCAGACAGGGTGAACCAGTCGGTCACGGCCGCGACAACGTCCGCTTCAAAGCCCCAATTGGTAGCGCCTGACGCGTTCAGGGTCAGCTGCGTTGCGGAGCTGATGTCGTCAGGCACAGCCAAGAAGTTCGACTGAACCTGGAGGTCGGACCAATCAAGGTAGAACCCTGACAGGTTGGCGCGCACCCGGCCGTCAGCCAGTACGCTCTTTACGCCGGCCTCATAGTTCCACATTGTCTCTGAATCGAACTCGCGGAGGCTCACGTCGCCGCCGAACCGAACGCGGTCGAGGCCACCGGCTTTGTAGCCTTTAGAGACCGTCGCGTAGAGCGTGACCTCGTCGCTAGCCGTGTAGTTGATCGCAAAGCGCGGCGACACGTCGTCGAACGATGCGGACCCGGAGATATCCGGATCAGGCGCTTCGAACGCAACAGTGTCGAACTCGTTGAAATCGACCGTGTCCCGCGTGTACCTCAGGCCGGCGATCAACGAGAGATCGTCCGTAACATGCCATTCCCCATCTACAAACGCAGCCCAACTCGTGAACTCAAGGTCGCGGTTATTTTCGTTGATGCGGAAACCGGGAGGAATTGGCGGCAGCAATGCAACTTCAACGCCCAGATTCGGGTGTACGATCGTCGAGTCGGCGCCGGCTCGGATTGAGTTGAAGTTTTCAACTTCATCGCGCGCGAACAGACCGCCGACCGTCCAGTCGACGAGATTGTCTCCAGTCGACTGAATCCGGAATTCCTGGCTGATCGAGGAGCTGTCGTTCTCGTTTTCGCGAACGATCGTGTCGGAAAAAATGTTGTCCTGGTCGAAGAAGCGCTCGTTCGACGTATCCATGTAACCGGTGATCGAGCGGACCGAGAAACCGTCGAAGTCGTACTGAATCCTGCCGTTGACGATCAAAAATCTGTTATCGTTCAACTCGTCCGCGTCACGGTCGAAGCGCCGAATGTTATCCGGGAAAAACCCGGTCGTGTTGATCGGAACGAAATCGTCGCCGAAGATGCTCTTGGTGTCGAGATCAAGGACGCCGGAGGGAACGGTAGCATCGGCGTTCCCATTTTCATCGGTATGCGACACAGAGACATCGATTGTTAGATCGTCGTTCGGGACAAATCGCACCGCGCCGCGAATATGCAGGTAATCAAAACCGCTGTTGGGCGCGCCGGCTGGGTTGATGTTCTCAACGATACCGTCGCTCTCCTCGTATTGGGCGACAAAACGCGTGAACAGCGTATCCGTAATTGGAATATTCGCAACGCCTTGAACGATCCAAGTGTCGAACCGCTCGTACCCCGCGCCGATCTCAGCGTAGTAGTTCTCATCCGGTTTGTTGGTTGTGATGTTGAGGGCGCCGCCGACGGCGTTCCGACCGAAATAAGTGCCTTGCGGACCGCGCAGCACCTCGATCCTCTCCACATCAAGGAGTTGGGGGTTGACTACGCCGCGGGAGACGGTGCCGATACTGAACTCGTCCAAATAGTATCCGATCGAGTTCGCCGCAGAGATCTCACCAAGGTCGATATCGCTAACGCCTCGTATACTGATATTGACGCCCCGCGCGCCAATTTCACCATCTTCGGTAAACGAAACGTTCGGCGTGAACTGAAGGTATTCTTTCGCTTCGTTGACCCCAGATTTCACCAGCGTTGCTTGATCGAAGACGCTGACGCTGATGGGCACGTCGAGAATGCTCTGTTCCCGACGTTGCGACGTCACGATAATCTCGTCCCGCGATGTGAGTTCTTCATCCTGCGCCCATGATTGGCTCGTCGCCAAAGCGCCCGTTAGCGCCAGTGATGAAATCCCCGCCAAGTAATATGTAGATCGCATCCGCATCGTATCCCTCTCTACGCAGCCTGCCGAAGCGCCAAATTTGCGCACTTCCACGCGTATCCCCGATAACGGAACGATATGAGGGTCGGCCACGAGCCCACAAATCATTGTTTTTCATGGTCGCCATAAGCACGCCTAATGTATTGACGACCCGTAGCGCGCTAGAATGCTGGAGGTTAGGTTTCTGAGGATTAGTTGGAACCTCTGCCCGCTAAGGACAGCCCATGGGAACGAACGAACGGGTAGCGCTCATTACCGGTGCGGCCGGAGGGCTAGGCGCCGCGACAGCGTTTGAATTAGCGCAGCGGGGCCACACGGTCTACGCCGGCGTGCGCAGTCTGTCAGACACGCGCTTGGCGCAGCTTGAGAGCGTCGGCATAAAGACTATTTTATTGGACGTATGCGAAAGCGGCTCAGCCGAGGCGGCGATCGATCATATTCTGGACGCCGCAAGTCGCCTGGACGTGCTCGTTTGTAACGCTGGCGTCGCCGGCGCTGGCGTGATTGAGGAAACGCCGCCCGCCGAGTTCAAACGCGTGATGGAGGTCAATTGCTTTGGCGCGCTGCGGTGCGTTCAAGCGGCGTTGCCGACGATGCGCGGTCAAGGAGGTGGCTTGATCGTCGCGATTTCCTCGCTATCAGCCTTGATAGGTCTCCCGGGCGACGGCGTGTATGCCGCCAGCAAAGCTGCGCTTGAGATGGCGTGCGAGGCGCTCTGCGCTGAGGTCGATCGCTTCGGCGTGACCGTACGCCTTGCTCAACCAGGCGCATTCCGGACAGAGCTGCAGATGAGCGCCCAACGTTTGGAGAGCGGCCCGAACAGCCCGTACGCGCCGCTTACGGAGCAATTCCAATTCGAAACCGCGTCACCGGGCGGCGGTGACCCAGGCGAGGCTGCGCGCGAGTTGTCCGATCTCATCGAAGCGCCCGGCGATGCGCTTCGTGTTCCTATCGGCGACCAAGCGCGCGAGATTGTTCAAAAGCTCCGCGCGCTCAACGATGGGGAGCGCCAGTCGTTCGCGCGCTCCGCGCGCGACAGCGCGTGGTGGAGCGCCGGCGAAGAGAGGCCGATTACGTTAGCAAAGCGGTGATCGCAACGCCGATGAACGTCGCGATCGCATAGCCGAGAACGCTGCACATGATGCCCGGCGTCACCAAACCGCGCCACCCGCGGGCGGATGCGATCGCCGCGGTCGGCGCCGGGCCTACCAATGCTGCGCCTGACCCGATTATCGCTTGCGCCAGATCGATCCGAAAAAGCCGCGCGCCCGCCACCACCACGATGAGGTGCACCGCAAGGATCCACAACCCGAACAGGAACAACACAGGCGCAGACGACAAGAACGAGATTGCATCGGTGCCGAGCCCGATGGATGCGAAAAACAGGTACATCGCAAACATGCCAAGTTGAAAGTCGCCTTCCAGGAGCTGGAAAGACCTCGGCGCAATGTTCGCAGCCGTCACAGCGAAGGCCGTGATGAAGAGGATCTCATAG
>JBCDJH010000146.1:0-5955 GCA_038747965.1 Pseudomonadota bacterium | reverse complement strand
CGTTCGCCCTTGCGGCCCCGCCTGATACGCCGCCGCCGGGTCCCTGGCTCTTGCTCACCGGCGAGGCCCGCGCCCAAATTGTGCAGGCGGGGGCGCCCAAATGGGAGGCGGCGCGCATATTTATAGCGCGCTACGGGCCGCCCATTGAGAAGCGATATGGGGAAGTCTCCTACGCTGCCGCATTCAAACGGTCTTCGGGATGGAGGCGCGTGCGCGCCCACGCGCCGCTTCTGCAGGAGGGGCAAGAAGGCTTCATCGGCGTCGAACTTCAGAAAACCTCGGGCCGTCTGGAGGCGCGGGATCTGCGCCTGTCCTTCGCTAAGCCTCACCCAGCCCGGGGGCTCGCCGTCGCCATCCTCCTTGGGGGGTGGGCCGCCGCTTTCGCCGGGTTGGCGCTGAGGCTTCTTGAGGGCATGTCGACGGCGAAGGGGCGGGCGGCGCTTCTGGGCGTTGGCGGCGCAGCCACCGTTCTCACTCTTCTGCCCGGCGAGGCGCGCAAGATCTGGGTCGACGGGTTCGTGAGCGCCGTGAATGCGGCCGGCGGCGGCGCGTTCGCCCTCGCGCCCAGCCTCGTCGACCAGCTGGTTCATTTCGGTCTGTTCGCCGGTCTCGTCGTCGCGGCCTCGCGGCTTTGGCGACAGGTTCCGGTAATCCCGTTGGCCTTCGGCGCGCTGTTGTTCGCCGCCGGCACGGAGACGTTGCAGTTGTTCGCCCCTGGGCGGTTGGCGGACTGGGGCGACTTTTTGACGAATCTCGCGGGATTAGGCGCCGGCGCGATTGTCGCGCTGGCCCTCCGCGCCGCCGGGCTCTTGGCGCGGCCTCCACGTCTGGCCGCTCCGCCTCGCCGGTTGGTCGTTGGGGCTGACTGACCGTCGCCAGAGCGCGCGCCAAAGCCCCCGTCAAAGCCCTGGCCAAAGCGCTCTGGGGCCTTACTCAGCTGCGCGTTTGTCGGCTGCCGGCTTCGCGAGGTCGCCCACCGAATGGATCGTCTTGTATTCTTCGTAATTGACCCCGAACACGCCTGCGATTGACCCGGCGCCCCAATACATATCGCCCAAGGCCATCACCATCTGCGTTCGCCCGCGAAAAGCGTTGATGGGCAGGCGCGCCAGGCCGTAAGCGATGCGCCCGGCGCCCTTCACGAACCGCAGCCCCATACGGCGGACGGAGGGCTCCAAGATCTTATCGACAAGAGCCAGGCTGTTGCCGGAGCGGAAGCGCCGCTGGAGGATCCACTTCTGGGTGAGGCGGCTTTCCGGATGGGTTTCGCGCACCACGGCGCCGCGGGACCCGATAATGGTCTCGCCGGCCATCTGCGTGCGCTTGAAGAAGAGGTAGTCGTCGCCTCCGTTGCGGCCCAGGCGTTCATCGAAGCGCAAGTTCAAGCGCCGCACGAGATCTGCAGCGATAAGGGCGTTTGACGTCGCGCCCTCCCGCAGTTCGTCGCCATCTTGGAATTGCCGCCAGTCGAAAAAGGGGCTGGCCACGATCCAAGGCGGCGCGTTTTCGGGATAAACGGTTTGCACATATCCCATCACCACGTTCGATCCGAAAGTCTGCGCAGCCCAGAGAAGCTCGTCCAGCCATTGCGGTTCGGCTTCTTCGTCATCGTCGATAAAAGCGATATAATCCGTCTTTGCGCTGACGTTGTCGAGGGTGCGATTACGGGCGAATGGAATGCCGGCCTGGGGCTCCACGTCATATGTGATGGGCCAGGGGAACGCGCTGCGTTCCGCCTCGACTAAGGCGCGCATCGGGGCCTCCGCGTCATTGTCGACGACAATGACTTCGACGGACGCGCTTTCCGTCTTCTCAAAGGCGAGTTTCGAGAGGGACGCGAGCAGCCGTTTCAGCCCGTCCGGGCGGCGGTAGGTGATAATGCAAACGGCGACATGCGGCATGGCGAGCGATCGGTTAAGCGGCGAACCCTTGATGGCGGCCGCGGGCTGTCTGTCTTAGGAGCTTCGATTGGGCGCGATCATCCCTCAATAGCGTTAAACAATCCCTGTTTCGGTGGAACCGGTTCGCTGCGCCCACGTTGCCTTAATTCTAGCCGTTTGAGCGAGATTCATGTAGCGTTCGAGTAATCTGTTCCTTGCTTGGGCAATGAAAGCGAACGTATGGCTGGCGAAACACCTCGGATCAGGCCCGTCATCCTATCAGGCGGCTCCGGCACGCGGCTATGGCCGCTTTCGCGCGATCAGCGCCCGAAACAGCTGCAGCCGCTGTTGTCTGAGCGCTCCATGCTTCAAGAGACGCTGGTGCGGGCGCAAGACCCCTCATCCGACGCTGTGTTCGCAAAGCCGCTTATCGTTGCGAACGCAGCCTATGCGGATGAAATCTCCCGTCAGGCGGACGAAGTGCTGGAGGGGGGCGCCGCGCTTCTTCTGGAGCCCTTAGGCCGGAACACGGCGCCCGCGGCCCTGGCGGCGGCGTTTCTCTCCCTTCGCGAGCACGCTCGGCAAGACGAAGTGCTTCTGGTTCTGCCTGCGGATCACTATATCGCGGACGTTGATGCGTTTCGGCGGACCGTGACCGCGGCGGCCGAGGCGGCCAGCGGCGGCGGCCTCGTCACTTTTGGCATTCGTCCCATCGCCCCCGAAACGGGGTATGGATACATCCAACGGGGCGACCCCGTCGGCCCCCTGTTCCGGGTCAAGAGCTTTAAAGAGAAGCCTAGCCTGGAGACGGCGCGCGATTTTCTGGCGGATGGCGGATACTATTGGAACGCGGGGATGTTCGCCTTCCGCATCGACGCGCTGATGGACGCCGCCCGCGCGCATTGCTCGGGTATATTGGAGGCTGTTGAAGAGGCCGTCGCGTCTGGAAGTTGGGCTACGGCTGGCTTTTCCCTTGGCACTGACGCGTTCACCCGGTGCCCGTCCGACTCGATCGACTACGCGATTATGGAGAAGTCAGATGAGGTGCTGACGATCCCGTCTGATTTCGGCTGGAGCGACATAGGGTCTTGGACGGCGCTGGCGGAGTTGTCGGAAGCGGACAGCGACGGCAACGTTCTCGTCGGCGACGTCATCGCCCTCGACAGCCGCGACAGCTACGTTCGAACGGATCATGGTCTCGCCGCCGTGGTCGGGATTGAGGATCTGATTCTTGTGCGGTCCGGCGACAGCGTCATGGTGGCCCCAAAAGCGCGCGCCCAAGACGTCAAACGTCTGGTGGAGGAGCTGAAGAAGCGCGGGCTGCGCAAAACGGCGAGACCGCAGCCGGCGAACGCGTCTGGCGCGCCGCGCCGCGAAGCCAGCTAGCGGCGGCGGCCGTGGGGGGGCCGAGCGGGGGGGCGTTCGCCGACGAACTCGGCCGTATTCGCGCATGGTTGTTTGAAGCGGCATGGCCCTTATGGGCGCAGGCGGGCCGGGACCCCGTCACAGGCCGGTTCTACGAACAGCTGGCGCTTGACGGATCCCCCGATCCCGCAGCGCCGCTTCGATTGCGGGTCCAGGCGCGCCAGATATATGCGTTCTCCCAGGCGGCGCTTATGGGCTGGGACGGGCCTGCGCGCGATATCGTCGCCGATGGTCTGCGGTTTTTGACGGCGCATGGTTGGCGGAGTGAAGGCGGGTGGCTGCACGTCTTCGCCCCCGACGGCGCAGCGCTCGATCGGCGAGCGGACACCTATGATCACGCCTTTGTCCTCTTCGCTCTGGCCGCCGCTGCGCGAGCGCTTGGCCCTGAAGCCGCGTTCCCATGGGTGGAGCGGACGCTGGCTTTCATGGACGCGCGTCTCGCTGACCCCATTCACGGTGGGTTCCTCGAAGGCGACCCGCCCGCGTCGCCGCGCCGCCAGAACCCACATATGCACCTTCTGGAAGCCTTCCTGGCGCTCTATCATGTGACGGGCGACGCCGCGTATCTAGAGCGCGCTGGCGCAATTGTATCTTTGTTCCGTACCCGGTTCTTTAATGCGGAAAAGGGGTTTCTCAGCGAGCACTTCGCGGAGGATTGGGCGCCGCTTCCAGGCGAAGCGGGCCGGCGGGTGGAGCCCGGCCATCTTTATGAGTGGGTTTGGCTTCTCGCCGAATATGCGGCGGCCAGGGGCGAACCTGTGGCGGTGGAGGCGCGGCCGCTGTTTGACTTCGCGGAGGCGCATGGCCGAAATGCGCAGGGCTTTGCGGTGGATGCGATCCGCGATGACGGCGCCCCGCTCGCGCCCACCCGGCGGTTATGGCCGCAAACCGAGGCCTTGCGGGCGGCGATTGCGCTCCGTCGCACCGAAGGGGCCGCAATGGACGAACGCATACGGGCGATCCTGGGCGGCGTTTTCGATGGGTATTTGAGCCCAGCGCCCCCTGGCGCATGGATCGATCAGTATGGGCCGGGTGGCGCGCCCCTTTCGACTCATGTGCCGGCCAGCATTCTCTATCATCTGATCGGCGCATTCGCGCCGGCGCTGAACGAGTTGTCTGGCGCTTAAGCCTCCGCCCGCCGCCGGCCTAGGGGCTTGGCGCTCCGATCCGCGCCGCCAACCGCCGCATTAAATCAGGGTCCGCCGTTTCGTCGAATTTTCGCGCGAAGAAAGCGTCTGACTGGATAAGCGCGTCCCAATCTGAGCTGGCCAGGCGCTTCGGATTGGGCTTGCCGCCTTCAAAATCGACAAAGCGCTTATGGTCGTCGCTTCGGGTCTGCGCGAAGGGCGAGGCCATGAGCATCGTTGAAAGAAGCGATTCGTCCGGGATCTTCGTCGGCCGAAAAAACGTACAGGCGCGTTCAAGCCGGGCGCTGTCCGCCATGAGCCAGGCGCAAAAATCACGGTGGAAGACGCCCCATTTGAGGCCTTGATAAAGCGCCGGGGCGGGACGCGGCGCGAGGTTTGGGAGGAGCGTCCGGCGCGGACGACCGCCGCGCTCTGAATGGCGCAGCAATGAGCGCAGTCGAAAATGGGGCGCCAGATCGCGCACCGGGCGCGCCTCCAGATAGGTGCGTGGGGCCTCCCCCTCTAAAGCGGCGCGCATCTGGTCGACGGAGGCCAGCGGATAGTCCTGGCCCGATAAATTGACGAAGTAATCCCAGTCGCCCCCGTTCTGGAGGGCGAACGACATCGCGTCGAGATCGACTTCAGCGAGGCCCCAGCCGCCCCAACCCACGGGCCTTTGAGGCATGAAGGCGACCCCAGGCGCGCCGGCGACGGCGGCGCGCAGAGCGGCGGCGTCCGCTTCTTTGGTGCGGGCGTTGATGTGGATGAGTGTGAGGTCGTTGGGGTTGGCGATAGCCCGAATGAGCCAGGCCAGCTGGCGGGGCTGGGCATGGGCGATCACGAAGAAGACAAAACGAACGCTCATTGCTTCGCTCCCATACGCCAGTCCCCCCCTGCGCCCCGCGCGCCGGGCCGACTAGAGCGAATTGCAGCGAAAGTGGGTCACCGCTTTCGCATCCGCAATTCGCGCAAACAAAGACCTAGAGCCGTTTGCGGCGTCCGCCCTGAATCGCGTCAGACGCAAACGGCTCTAAGCGAACTCCGAGCGCAGCGGACGGGTCATCAGGCGCCCCACCGCGGTGTCGACGTCAAGGTTGGCGTGCAAAATCTCGACCACGACCTCGGTGATCGGCGTGTCGACGCCTGCGCGCTGCGCGCGTTTCAGCAAAGCCGTCGCTGTCGCGGCGCCCTCGACGACGACGCCCACCTCGACCGCGGCGTCGGATGGCGCCCGCCCGCCCCCGATCAAGGCCCCAAAGCGCATGTTGCGAGACTTTTGGCTCGAACATGTTAGAGCGAGATCGCCGAGGCCGGAGAGCCCCCCCAGGGTTTCAGGCGCGGCCCCGATCGACTGCGCCAAGCGGCTCATTTCGGCGAAGCCCCGGGCGATAAGCGCGGCCCTCGCGCTTTCGCCGAGCCCCCGGCCCTCGACGACGCCGCAGGCGATCGCCAGAACGTTCTTCATGGCGCCGCCCAGCTGCGCGCCGATAAGGTCCGTAGACAGGTAGGGACGGAAGTCGGGG
>JBCDJH010000145.1:0-5965 GCA_038747965.1 Pseudomonadota bacterium | reverse complement strand
TCGCCCTGGCGGCGCCGCTGAACCGCAGCGGCCCCAAACGGCTGGGGAGCCGTCTTCCAGCCAGCGCGGGGGCGGTCCTGACAGCGATGGCCTCGACGGCGCGGGGGCGGGCGCGGATGACCTCGCCGAGCTTTACCGGGACTACGCCGCGCCGCTCTCCGGCTTGTTGCGCCGCGCCTTTGGCGACGGGCCGCCCGACCCCGACGACATCGCCCAAGAGGCCTTCCGAAAGGTCATCGAACGGGGCGATTTGGCCTCCATCAAGAACCTCAAATCCTTCCTGTGGCGCACCGCGCGCAATCTCGTCCTCAACGAGAAGAACCGCGAGGCGACGCGCTCTCGCCATGATTACGAAGTCGAACAGCTCTATTTCGCAGTCGATGGTTACGGTTCCACGCCCGAAACTGTCATTAGTGCAAGGGAACAAGTGGCGTTAATCAATGCGGCGCTCGGCCGAATGCCGCCGAAACGCCGCCGGGCCTTTGTGTTGCACCGCGTCGAAGGGCTAACGATTTCGGCCGTTGGGGAGAGGCTCGGCGTGAGCCGCAGCGCCGCGTCCAAACATATCTCCAAAGCCATCGCCGACATTGACGCGGCGCTCGCCACGGATAACGAGGAGTGAGCCCGATGGCCGAGACCGACGAAGCGGCCGCCGCCCGTATTCGCGACCGCGCCCACGCCTGGCGAACCCTGCTGGAGGGCGGCGCGGCGACGGACGACGACCGTGCGGCGTTTGACGCCTGGCTCGCCGCGGATCCGCGCCACGAAGAGGCCTATGACCGGGCGGTCACCGTTTACGCGGCGCTGGGCCGCCTCACCCCGGCTGACTACGCCGCGCAGCATTTTCAACCCCTGATGCGGGAGCGCGCTCTCTCCCTCGCCCGGGTCGGCCGGCGCTTCGCCTCCCGCGGCGGCGTTTTGGCGGCGCTCGGCGGTTCGGCGATCGCCGCGCTGGCGGTGCTGCTGTTGGCGCCGAACGGCGTGTTCGCGCCGGCCCTCGCCCCGCACCGGGCGGAGGCGGCCCCGCAAACCTTCGTCACCGAAAAGAACGAGGTCCGCGAATTCCGGCTGAGCGACGGCACGGCGCTGACCTTGGGGGCCGATACGCGCGTTGAGACCCGATACGCGGAGAGCGCGCGCAGCGTCACAGTGATCGACGGGGCGGCCCTGTTCGATGTCGTCGCCGATGCGGCGCGCCCCTTTGTGGTTGAAGCGGGCGATCTGACCGCCACCGCGCTCGGCACCGTCTTTGAAGTCCGCAACAGCGGCGGGGTTCACCGGGTCGCGGTCTCCGAAGGCGAGGTCGCGGTTGCTTTTCCGCTGTTCATCGGCGGGCGCGCGAGCGCCGTGACATCGCGGGCGTCCCTCGCCGCGGGCCGTCAGGTGACGGCCGTCAGCGGCGAAGGCCTCGGGCGGGCCGGCCCTATACAGGCCGACGAGGTTGGGGCTTGGCGGACGAAACGCCTCGTCTATGAAGGCGCGACGATTGCGGAGTTGGTGGCCGACGCCAATCGCTATGACGCGCGATCCATCGTGATCGCCGAAGGGGCGGAGGATTTGGCGGAATTGAAGCTCACCGGGTCCTTTCGCGGCGACAATGTTGACCGCATGCTGCTGACCCTCCGGGACGTGCATCCAATCGAGCTCGATATGGCCGAGCCGGGCGTCATCCGCCTTCGGCGCCGCGGGGCCGACTGCTCGGCGGCGCCTGCGCCCGCGCCGTTCATCTAGAGCCGTTTGCCTGTGCGATGATTGCGTTGCGAAGCGGCAAACGGCTCTAAGGCGGGGTGTGCGCGAATTGCGGACGCGAAACCGGTCGGCCACTTTCGCTGCAATTCGCTCTAGCATCGTTAATTTTTTGTCACCCACAGGGTTACGTTTGCCCGCCTCCACCTGTCTTAAGAAGGTATCGCGAGTGATTAGCATTTGCGAAGATCGCGCAAGGTGGGGCGGCATAAATGGAAACTTGCAGGAAAAACAGGGTGTTAAAGGCGGTGTTGCTGGGGGCCACATCGGCTCTGGGGCTGGGCGCGGTGATTTCGCCAGCCACAGCGCAGGAGGCGGCGGGCGAAGCGACCCCGGCGGCTTTTTCGGCGCCCTCCGGCCCCCTCGGGCAGACCCTGATCGCGATCGCCAAAGCCTTTGGCGCCGATGTGGTCGCCGCGGACGATCTGGTGGCCGGCCGCTCCTCGCCGCCCGTGGTCGAGGCTCTCACGCTAGAGGACGCGCTCGCGCAGGCGCTTCAAGGCTCAAACCTAGAAGCGCGCCCCTCTGCAGGCGGATCATATGTAATCGGGCGTAGAGCCGCGTCCGTCGACCCGATCGCAAGACCCATGATTGACGATCAAATCATCGTGACGGCGCGGTTCCAGCAGTCACTTATCGACCGGCTTCCAATTAGCCCTCAAGAGCTGCCCTTTACACTGAACACCCTGAGTCGTGAGGACATAGACGCTCGCGGCTTTATTCGTCCGATTGAGGTCCTTGATACGCTGCCCAACGTCCAGCTGGGCGGAGACGCCGGCTATGGCAACCCGAACTTTCTGGTCCGCGGGTTCGACGCGCCGATCCTCGTCAATAATCGGGTCACGAATCCCGGCCGGGCTCCCGGACAGCCTGATGACGTCTTCGTAGACCGCTATGAAGTATTGAAGGGGCCCGCTTCAATCGCCCTTGGACCCATCTCTGGCGGCGGCGTGATAAACGCGATTACAAAGCTGCCCGAACAAGAAGACTTTATAGACCTGCGCGTCGCCGCCGATCAGTTTGGCTCCGTGCGGGGCGAGTTCGACTATAACGAAGCAAACCTGTTTGGATCTGACGCATTCAGCTTCCGCTTAAGCGGCGCGATGCGCGATTTCGAGTTCGACGCGGAGGAAGTCGATCGACAAGAGTTCGCCATACGACCCGTTTTGCTGTTCGATGCTGGCGGCCCCACGACCGCGAACATCAGTGTCGGCTATAAAAGGGTCGAAGCTGTACCGAATGTGAGCTTCCCCATCTTTGACGATGGCTCCGTTCCTGAGCAATTCGGGACGGACACTTTTTTTGGGTTTGCGAACGCCTTCGTTGAAGGCGAGGACTTATCGATTGACAGTCAGATCCGCCACGATTTTCTCGATGGCCTGACGCTGACACTGCGGGGTAGTTATCAGTCGACAGACTCGTCTTATCAGGACCGAGGGGCCCTTTACGCATATAATGCAGCAGGCTTTTCTCCAGAAAATCCGTATGTATACGGGTTTTCTCTCATAGCTGATTTTGAAGAAGAAACGATATTCCTCGACGCGCAGTTGCTTTATACCTTCGATTTCGCAGGTCTCGATCAATCGATTGTCGTAGGCGCAAGTTACGATGAGGGCGGGTTCGATTTCTTCCAGAACCGCTTTGGCTTTGTCGGACCGTTCTTAATCGACGATATCGATCTACCCCGGATCGGAAACCCTCAGGCAAGCCCTCCTAGTGAACCCACATCCTTTGGTGATCAAACCCTGCATTCGGTCTACGCTGAAGTCGTAGTACGACCATTTGAAAGACTCTCGATCGTTGGCGGGGTCCGTTATGACGACAACAAAGACGCTTTGGGCCTTCCGATCGCCCCCCAATTTTCACGTACGTTGCGCGAGAACGAAGTTACAGCCCGAGTGGGCGCAAGCTTTGAGATAACCGAGAGCATTAACGCTTTTGCGAGTTGGGCGGAGGCTTTCACACCGCAGTCTGGAATTACGCGCACAGGTGAGCAGGTGGGGGCCGAGCGGTCAGAGAACTTTGAAGCAGGGATCAAAGGCTCACTCTTTGACGGCGTACTAGGGTTCGATTTTGGCGTTTTCTCAACGACGCGGCTCGACGTTGCGGTTGACGACCTTGAGGCCCCTGTCGACCCAGATGATCCGTTTGCGTCAAACTTTCGCATAACGATTGGGGAGCAAGTCAACAGGGGGATCGAAGCGAACTTTAATCTCGTAAGCGAAAGCGGACTTCGACTTGACGTCGGGTACGGATACCTTGATCAGGAGATCAAGGCCTCCGCGCAAGGTGAGATATCGGTGAGGAATTTTCCGGATCATCAACTGAGCGCTTTCGGCGCCTACACAGTCCCGAAAGGCGTTTTGGACGGCGCCAGTATCGGGGGAGGCGTACGGTACTTTAGCTCCCGCCCATCATCGTCTCCCACATTTGAGTTCCCGAGCGTTACAGTCGCGGACGCGTTCGCTTCCGTTCCGCTTCGTCGCGACACAACGGCGCAATTAAATGTCCTCAACATCTTCGATAATGAGTACTTGGAATCCTCCGGCTTCGGGAACACTCAGGGTCTACAGACTTTTGGTGCGCCGAGAACGATCATCTTATCGGTGCGAACGCGCTTTTGACGCGGTGGTTCCAGCAGCCTTTTTTCGCTGATATTGATAAGCGTAATCAATGCATTGCGTTTAGCGTGGAAACAGGTTGGTGGCGGGCGAAACGGCGAAATCGTGGTTTGACAAAGGGGCGGAGCTGAAGCGCGCTGGGGATCTTCCCGGCGCGCTCGACGCCTTTCGGCAGTCGTTGAAGCTCAACCCGCGCGCAGCGGCGGCGTGGGTTGGGCTCGCCGATGTGCTCGGCGCCAATCAGCAGCCCCGCGACGCGCTGGAATGCCTGAAGCGCGGGGCCGCGGCCGAGCCTCGGAACGCCGCTGTGGCGGCGCGGCTCGCCCGCTCGTTCCAAGACCTCGGCCTGCTGGCCGACGCCAAACGCGCTTATGAACGGGCGCTTCAGATCGAGCCCGGCAAGATATCGGCGCTGTTCGGCCTCGGCAGTCTTTACGAAGAGGAGGGAGATCCGGCGAAGGCCGCCGCCTGCTACCGGCGCATCCTGGCGCAAGAGCCCGGCCATGGGGAGGCGCTCGGCAGCATCGTCGGGCTCGGCGGGGATGTGGACGTCTCGGAGGAGATCGCCGCCGCAAAATCCGCCATGGAACGCGCCGATGACAGAAACACGGCGCTTATTGGCTATGGGCTCGGCCGGGCCTTGGAGCGATTGCAACGTTACGACGAAGCCTTCGCGACGCTCGAGGCCGCGAACGCCGCCCGCCGCGCGCGCGCCGGCGCCTTTCAGCCCGACCGGTTCGACGATCGCCTTGCGCGGCTGATGGAAATTTTCTCCGCCGACTATTTCGCCGAGCGGAAGGGCTGGGGCGATCCCTCTTCCGTCCCCGTCTTTGTTGTCGGCCTGCCGCGCTCCGGCACGACGCTGACGGAACAAATTATCGGCTCCCACCCAAGCTGCTTCGGGGCTGGGGAGCTCGCCATTCTGACCGACCTTGCGACTGGATCCCCCGACCGGCTCGGCCGGGCCGACCCGCCCTGGCCGGACTGCGCACCCGATCTTTCCGAACATCAGCTGGCGGATCTGGGCGGCGACTATGTGGCGCAAGTCACAAACCTCGCGCCGCCAGGTGCGATGCGCATCGTCGATAAACAGCCGCTTAATTTCTGGCATCTGGGCCTTGTCGCGACGGCGCTGCCGAACGCTAAGATCATCCACTGCCTTCGAGACATCCGCGACACCGGCTTTTCGATCTTCGCCCAGAACTTCAATCCCGATCAGCGCTGGGCGACCGACCTCAGCGACATCGCCCATTATTGGCGCGGCTACCGCGCGCTTATGGCCCATTGGCGGGCGGCGACGCCCCTCAACATCATCGACGTCGTCTATGAGGAAACGGTCGCGGATCTGGAGGGCCAGGCCCGCCGGCTGCTCAACTTCCTCGATCTACCCTGGGACGCGCGGGTTTTGGAGTTTCACGCCAACGCCCGGGCGGTTCAGACCCCGAGCAAGTGGCAGGTGCGCCAGCCGCTCTACACCACATCGACGGAGAAGTGGCGGCGTTATGAGACGCAGCTGGGACCGTTGATCGAAGCGGCGGAGGAGGCGCCGTGACCATCAATCAGGACCGCGCCGCCCGCCTGCTTCTGGGGCTTTTGGG
>JBCDJH010000144.1:0-6000 GCA_038747965.1 Pseudomonadota bacterium | reverse complement strand
CGGGCCATGGCGTTGACGACTATCTGGTTTGGCGCGCCAACGGCCACACGGACATTCCCGATACGGTAGGGCCGGACGGCGCTTACTACGATCATGTGCCCTTCTTCGCCGGCCTCAAAGTGTTGGAGACAGAAGGTAAGAAAACGGGTAGGGACGGGCCCGCCAACAAAGCTGTTATAGACAAGCTGATTGCGGCTGAGGCGCTTCTCGCGCGCGCGCCGCTTACCCACTCCTATCCCCATTCCTGGCGGTCCAAAGCTCCCATCATTTTTCGCAATACGCCGCAATGGTTCATTCCCATGGATCAGAAGGGCGAAGACGGACAAACCCTGCGCGAGAAAGCGCTCGCCGCCATCGACGCCACGGCCTTCTACCCGGAGGCTGGGCGCAACCGTATGCGCTCCATGGTGGAGGGACGGCCCGACTGGTTGGTCTCCCGCCAGCGCGCTTGGGGCGTGCCGCTGACTTTGTTCGTTCACAAACAAACGGGTGAGGTGCTAAAGGACGAGGCGGTGAACGCGCGTATTCTCAAAGCCGTTGAAGAGAAGGGCGCGGACGTCTGGTTCGATGCGCCGGCCGAGGACTTTCTCGGCCCCGATTATGATCCGGGGCAGTGGGAACGGGTTGAGGACATTTTGGACGTTTGGTTCGATTCCGGCTCCACCCACGCCTTTGTTTTGGAGGCGCGGGACGACCTCGACCCCCCCGCTGATCTGTACCTTGAAGGCTCTGACCAGCATCGCGGCTGGTTCCAGTCCTCGCTGCTTGAATCCTGCGGCACCCGCGGGCGCGCGCCTTACAAAGGCGTCCTCACCCACGGCTTTCTTTTGGACGAAGATGGCCGGAAGATGTCGAAGTCGCTCGGCAACAGCGTCGAGCCGCAAAAGGTGTCTCAGCAATATGGGGCCGAGATTTTAAGGCTCTGGGTCGCGTCCTCCGACTACGCCGACGACATGCGGATCGGGCCTGAGATCATCAAGTCGAACGTCGACGCCTACCGCAAGCTGCGCAACACGGTGCGCTATCTTCTGGGCGCGCTGCACGGCTTCACCGAGGAGGAGCGTTTGCCGGCGGCTGAGATGCCGGAGCTGGAGCGCTATATGCTCCATATGCTGAAGGAAATTGGCGACGAGGTGCGCGAAGCCTTCCGCGCCTATGATTTGAAGCGGGCTTTTGCGCGTCTCTTCCAGTTCTGCACCGTCGATTTGTCGGCCTTCTACTTCGATATCCGTAAAGACGCGCTCTATTGCGACGCGCCAGATAGCGTCCGCCGCCGGGCGGCGCGGACCGTGATGGACGAAACCTTCCTGGCGCTGACGGCCTGGCTCGCGCCCGTCGCCAGCTTCACCATGGAAGAGGCCTGGCTCTGCCGGTTCCCGGATGAGGAGGGTTCTGTGCATTTGCGCCAGTTCCCAGATCATCCGGAGGCCTGGCGGGACGCGGCGTTGGCGGAGAAGTGGACAAGCCTGCGCAAGCTGCGGCGGGTCGTCACGGGCGCGCTTGAGGTGGAGCGGCGCGAAAAACGCATCGGCTCTAGTCTTGAAGCGGCGCCCCGGGTGTTCGTCAGTGAGCCGTCCTATCTCACCGCCCTCAAAGGCGTCGATCTCGCCGAAATCGCCATCACCAGCGACAGCGCTGTGGAAGAGGGCGAGGGGCCGGCGGGCGCGTTTCGGTTGGAAGATGTTCCAGGCGTAGCCGTTCAGCCTGAAACCGCAACGGCGCCCAAATGCGAGCGCTGTTGGATGCTGCTGCCAAGCGTCGGCGCGTCGCCGCAGTATCCAGGGGTCTGCGCCCGCTGCGCCGACGTTTTGGCGCGGGCGGGCGCAAAGGCGGCGGAGTGAGCCGCGCGGCCGCGTCCTCTCGAAGCGCTCACTTGCGCCCGATCCGCGTTCTGGGGCGGCGGCGTTGGCGGGTTTT
The DNA here is from genome assembly GCA_038747965.1 of Pseudomonadota bacterium. Lineage (GTDB taxonomy): Bacteria > Pseudomonadota > Alphaproteobacteria > Caulobacterales > Parvularculaceae > JBCDJH01. Next base: position 4,083 of record JBCDJH010000144.1, on the reverse strand, counting down.
TTCCCGCGACGCCCAGGCGAACCGGCTGTTCCTCTGGGGGCTGGCGATCGCTGGGGTCGTGCTGATCGCGGACCAGGCGAGCAAATACTGGGTTCTGGAGGTTTTGGACCTCGATCAACCCGCGCCTTACGGGCGCAGCATTGAAGTCCTGCCGTTCTTCAATCTGTCGATGGTGTGGAACCGCGGCGTCAGCTTCGGCCTCTTAGCTGGCGACGGCGCCCGCTATCTTTTGAGCTTGTTCTCGCTCTTGGTCGCGGCCGGCCTTATCGTGTGGCTCGCCTCCATTCGTCGGCCGTTGTTGACGGTGGGCGTCGCCGGCGTGATCGGCGGGGCTGTGGGCAATTTGATTGATCGGCTGACGCATGGGGCTGTCGTCGATTTTCTGGACTTCAGCGGGCTCTATTTCCCCTGGGTGTTCAATGTGGCGGACGCCGGGATCAGCTGCGGCGTTGGCCTCATCCTTCTCGAAAACCTATTGCGCGGCGCGGAGCCGCAATCGCAGTAGAGTGACTTCAATTCAAGCCTTAGCGGGAATACATTCTCGATATGGCGCATGTGGCGCGAATCTGCCCTGATGAAGGGGGCGATAAGGACCATCGATGAAACTCTCAACTTTGCAAAAACGAAAGATTGGCGCAGCGGCGGCCCTTTTGGCGATCGCCAGCGCCGCGTCCGGCTGTTCGAGCGTCGGCAACGCTCTTGGGGTTGGCAAAAATCCGCCCGATGAGTTCGCGATTGTGACCAAGGCGCCGTTGGTGATGCCGCCTGACTTCGCGCTGCGCCCGCCGCGCCCAGGCGCCCAGCGCCCGCAGGAGCGCCGCCCCTCTGAACGCGCGCAAGTCGCCCTGTTCGGCGACCTCATCGACAGCGGCGCACTGACGACCGGCGAAGAGATTTTGCTGCAAAAGGCGGGCGCGCCCCTGGCGGAGCCGGATATCCGGAAGGTTCTCAACGCGGAGGCCAGCGCGCTGACAAGTAAGATCCGGAATTTCAGCGACCGGGTGGTGTTCTGGCGCGCCGAAGGCGATGGCGGGCCGCCCCGAAGCGAGACCGCTGAAAAAGCGATTGAAGAAGCCACGGGCGGCGCGCCGGTCGAGATCGTGCGCTCCCGCTCGCTTGCTTTGCCTGGAGTTCTTTAGGCCCGCCGGCTGGCGGCGCATCAGTTAGGACGCATACGCCTCATGTCGCATCTTTGGCCGGGACCGTGGTCGCCGGCGCTTCTAGTCCGCATCCGCATCGCACAATTTATTGTCGTTTGTCTGGTTGCGATAAGCGTTTTGGTTGTGAGATCCGAAGCGACAGCGGACGATAAACAAGTCGCTGTCGGCTGGGCGCCTGAGACGTTCGCTCTGAAAAACGGCATGCAGGTCGTCGTCTTGCCGGACCGGCGGGCGCCCGTGGTGACGCACATGGTTTGGTATCGTGTGGGCTCGGCCGATGAACCGCAGGGCAAGTCTGGCATCGCCCATTTCCTCGAGCATCTCATGTTTAAGGGGACGGAAGAACTGGCCCCGGGCGAGTTCTCAAAAACCGTCAACCGCAACGGCGGCCAAGACAACGCGTTCACCAGCCAGGATTACACGGCCTATTTCCAACGCGTCGCGCGCGACCGGCTGCCGCTGATGATGCGCATCGAGGCGGAGCGGATGACCGGCCTCAAACTGCTGGACAGCGAAGTCTATGCCGAACGCGACGTCGTTCTGGAGGAACGGCGCATGCGGGTGGAAAACAATCCGCAGTCGCAGCTGAATGAACGCCTAAGCGCCGAACTCTTCGGCGCGCACCCTTATGGGACGCCCGTCATTGGCTGGATGGACGAGGTGTCGAAACTCACGCGAAAGGATGCGCGCTCGTTTTACCTCACCCATTATGCGCCGGACAACGCGATCCTGATTGTCGCGGGGGACATAAGCGCGAAGGAGCTTCGTCCGCTCGCAGAGAAATATTACGGCTCCATTGAAGCGGCTGGGACGCCGCAGCGGGTGCGCCCAGCCGCCGCGGCGCCGATCGAGACGAAACGCATTCGCCTCCGCGATCGGCGGGTGACGGAGCCGTCCTACTCGCGTCTGCAGCTCGCGCCCAGCTACGCCACCGCCGCCAAAGGGGAAGCGGAGGCGATCGACACGATGATCCAAATTCTGGGCGCGCCGGAGACCGGCCGGCTTTACCGCGACCTCGTTGTGGAGCGACGCGTCGCGGCCTCCGCCGGGGCCTGGTATCAGGGCGACGCCCTTGGCCCCACCCGCATTGGTTTCTACGGCGCCCCCGCAAGCGGCAAGTCATTGGCCGCCATCGAGGCGGGGATTGAACGGGCGATCGCAAACCTTCTGGCGAACGGTTTGGAGCCCGGCGAACTTGAGCGTGCGAAATCCTCCCTCATCGCCGCGGCCACTTATGCGCTCGACAGCCAGGAAACCATGGCGCAGGTCTATGGCGTCGGACTTACGACGGGCTCTGACATTCAAGACATCGTGGAGTGGCCAGACCGCATTGACGCCGTGACAGAAGCGGCGGTGCTGGAAGCCGCTCGCCGCTATCTCGACATTCAGTCCTCCGTCATTGGAGAACTTTTGCCTGAGGAGCCCGCCGCATGAGCCGCAGACGCCAGGGCCTACAGACGCCTATCTTTGCGCGTTTCGTCTTCGCGATGATGGCGATGTCCCTCGGTGCGCTCGGCTTAGTTGGCTGTTCCGCCGTGTCCGACTTTGGGGGCGCGCCCCTCGGCGGGCTGTCGCGTCTGAGCGCTAAGCCTTCCGGCATGACCATCGAAAAGGTGGTGAGCCCCGGCGGCGTCTCCGCCTGGCTAGTGCGGGAGCCTGCGGTGCCGATCATCGCGGTCGAAGCGGGCTTTATCGGCGGCGCCTCAAACGATCCGACGGGCCGCGCCGGCCTCGCCTCGCTTATGTCTGCGCTGCTCACGGAAGGCGCGGGCGACATGGAGGCGACCGCCTTCCAGCGCCGCTTGCAAGAGCTGAACATGTCGCTTGGCGGCGGCGTCAGCCGAGATGAGACGGTCGTCTCTATGCGGACATTGTCGGTCAATCGCGACGCCGCCTTTGAAATGCTGCGCCTCGCCGTGAACGAGCCGCGCTTTGATCGAGACGCTGTGGAGCGCGTGCGCGACCAAATCGTCGTCGGTTTGAAGCGTTCAGATCAGAACCCGAATGCGGTGGCGAGCCGTCTTTTGTGGCGCACGGTGTTTCCTGAGCACCCTTATGGCCGCCCAACGGGCGGCGCTCCGGCGGAGGTGGAGCGCCTTACGCCAGCCATGGTGCGAGATCGGCATCGCCGCGCCCTCGCCAAGGATGTGATGCGGATCGCCGTTGTCGGCGATATCACCCCGGAGGAGTTGGGGCCGTTGCTCGATTCGACGTTCGGCGCGCTGCCCGAGACGGCGGACACGCCCTCCATCCCCGCAGCCGCTCCCCTAGCGGAGGGGCGCACTGTGATTGAACGTTTTCCAGCGCCGCAAACGGCGATCCTTTTCGCAGCCCCTGGGCTCACGATAGATGATCCGGACTTTATTCCCGCCTTCGTCATGCTGCAGATTTGGGGCGGAGGCGGGCTCACCTCCCGCTTGGTGCAAGAGGTGCGCGGCGCCCGCGGTCTCGCCTATTCGGTTTCCGCGGGCCTTGCGCCTTTGCGAGAGGCCGGGATCATCTACGGTTTGGCGGGCACCCAAAACGCGCGCGCCGGTGAGACGGTGGACATCATCCGCGCAGAGCTAAAAAAGATCGCCGCGACCGGTGTGACAGCCGCGGAGCTGAAGGACGCTAAGACCTATCTCACCGGCTCCTACCCGTTGCGTTTCGACAGCAATAGCAAGATCGCCAATCAGCTCGTGGGCTTGCAGCTGCAAGGCTACGACGCGGGCTACGTCAACCGGCGCAACAGCCTTATTGAGGCTGTCACTCTCGCCGACATTCAGCGTGCGGCGGACCGTCTGATGCGCAATGATGCGCTCACCTTCGTGCTCGTCGGCCAGCCCGAGGATCTCAGCGACGCCCGCCGCCGTATCGAGCGCGAGTACGCCATCGCTGGTGGCCGTATCGACGGCGACGGCAAGCGCGCCGCCCGGCGCGT
>JBCDJH010000143.1:0-6033 GCA_038747965.1 Pseudomonadota bacterium | reverse complement strand
TCGCGCGGCCATTCGCGCGCCGCGGGCGGCTGCGTCTGGAAGAGCAAGCCGGGCGGCCGCTTTGCGCGCCGCCTCCTTGTGCGGCGCCATCACGTCAAGGCGCAGCCGCACGAGACTGGTGATTTTGTCTCGGATCTTCTCGGGCGCAGGGTCCAGCGCCGCAAACTTGTCTGCCATGTCGCGATCGGACGCGAGCGCAAAGTAATCCAGAAGATCAAGAACGCCCTGCGGAAAACCGAGCAGCGCCTCCGCCGGCGAGACGCTGGCCGCTGCCGCCGCTGCGCTCAGAAGGGCGTCCGACCACCCGTCAAACGGCGCGTCTTGGAGGGCCCGCTCCAACACGCGGTTGCGGATCTCATCAAGCGTGTCTTCCATGGCTTCCATCCTTCCTGGGGCGCGCCTGTCGGCGCCGGCTTTTCATCGGCTGAAATAGCCCAGAATCGACCGGGATTTCTGGACATTCGCCGACGTGTTTGGTATCGCCCCCGCACGCTGGCGATCGAAGTCGCTGGCATTTCGCATAAACATCGCACGCCCCGCCAGCCGACTCAGCGTCTCGGAAGGCGACGCAGACGTTAGAGGAGGCCCTAGCCATCGTCCAGATTTTCGTCCGCGACAACAATGTCGACCAAGCCTTGAAAGCGCTCAAAAAGAAGATGCAGCGCGAGGGCACATTCCGGGAAATGAAGCGCCGGAAGTTCTACGAAAAGCCGTCGGAAAAACGCGCCCGCCAAAAGGCGGAGGCCGTTCGCCGCGCTCGCAAACTGGCGCGCAAACGGGCGCAGCGTGAAGGCGCGCTCTAGTCATCGATATTGGCTGCGCCTAGCGCCGCCTTTCCTTGGACACGATCGAACGGCATAACTGCAGTCGGATCAGCGCTTGCCTGCTGGCGCGGCGGGCGGAACCGGGGAGGTCCCATGACCAAACATCTTAAGTCGCTGCTCGGGGCGGCGATCGCCCTTATGGCTTCGGTCGGATTGATGGGGTGCGAAACCATCAAAGGCGTCGGCCGGGACATCGAAAAAACCGGTGAAGTGCTCGACAACGCCGTCGGCGACGGCCGCTAGACCCGCGCGCCGCCTATGACGGCGCTGCGGAGTTTAAGCGTGGCCGTCGCTGCAAGCGCCGCAGCCGCGGCCTGCGCGGGCCTATCAACCGCGCCTCCAGAGCCGGATACAGAAGCTCTTCGGCAAGAAATCGCCGCCCTTCAATCGGGAGCGTTGGCCTTCCAGCTGGAGCGGCAACGGCGGGTGAGGTCGCTTGCTTGGCCGCTCTTGGAGCGGAACGCTGACCTCTGCGGCAAACGCACGCGAAAAGCTCTCGGATTGGTGGTCGCCACCAACGCATCCGCTTCATCGCTGGCGCCGGGGCTTCGAGAGCGCGATCTCAAGGCGCGCACCCCAAAAGACGGGCCTTATGTTGCGTTGATTGTTGAAGGCGGGCCTGCTCAGAAGGCTGGTCTTCAGGAAGGCGACCGCATCTTAACCATCGATGGGCGCGCCCTGAAAGCGGACGCCTCCGCGCGCGTCGCCGCAAAGCGCCTCAAACGGGCCGCGACAGACGGCGAAACCGCCATCCTCACAATCCGGCGGGAGGACGACCAGCCAGGCTGGCCCGCCGTTCGCCAGATTGAAGTCCCGCCAGCGGAGGTCTGCCGGTTCGCCGTCAGCGTTGGGCGCTCCAGTCAAATCAACGCCTACACCGATGGGCGGCGGCTCGTCATTCTGCCCGGCCTTGAGCGCGCCTTGGCGGAGGACGACAACGCGCTGAGCCTCGTGATCGCCCACGAGCTGGCGCACGCCATCCTAAGTCACCCGCGCAAGATGACCCGCAACGCCGTGGTGAGCGGAGGCGTCCTGCTTGGCCCCATCGCCAGCCTTGGCGGAGGCGTCGCCGATATGGGCCTCGCGCTCTCGGGGCGAAAACCGCCTATCAGTCTGCGCCGCAGCGGCGCCGCGCTCGCCACCTATCCTTACGGAGCCGACTTTGAGCGAGAGGCCGACTACGTCGCCGCCTACCTCGTCGCCCGGGCCGGCGGCGATCTATCGAACGTGGAGGAGCTGTTCACGCTGTTCGCCCATGAGAGCCCCGCGAGCACTTGGCATTCGGTCTCCCATCCGACGACGCCAGAACGCGCCGCGGCGTTGCGGCTCACCCTTGATGAGATCGCCGCCAAACAGGCCGCCGGTGAGGAACTCTGGCCTGAGGGGTTGAAGCCGCTGCGCCAACCAGTGTTCGATGTTGAGGCCGCAAGAGGGAATCCAGAATGATCACGCTCTATGATTTCAAGACAGAAGGCGCTGTCGGCTCGGCCAGCCCGTTCGTTCTAAAGATCGAGACATTCTTCCGCTTAGCGGGGCTGCCATATGAAAAGAAGCGGATCGCCCTGCCCTTTGGCGCGCCGAAGAAGAAGCTTCCCTACATAGACGACGATGGAGAGACCGTTTGCGATTCGGCGTTCATTATCGCGCATGTGGGCCGGAAGCACGGGATTGACTTGGATGCGTCGCTGCCAGCGCGGGCTCTCGCAATTTCGCACGCCTTCCGGAAAATGACCGAAGAGAGCACGTATTGGACGACCGTCTATGCGCGCTGGATCGATGAAGCGAATTGGCCCAAGACGCGCCGCGTGTTCTTCGCCAAGATTCCCCCACCGCTCAAATGGATCGGTCCGAACGCCGCCCGAAAAGCCGTGCGCGCCTCGCTCGACGGCCACGGCTACGGCCGGCACACGCAAGATGAAGTGTATGACATTGCGCTGCAGGACGTGCGCGCGGTCGAAGGCCAACTGGCCGAGGCGCCTTACCTCATGGGCTCCACAGCCACCGCAGTCGACGCCAGCATCTTCGGCCTCTACGCCCAACTCGCCTATGGCGGAATAGACTCGCCGCATGCGGATTACGTTAGAAGCTCGCGCCCATTGATGGCTTACTGCGACCGTATCCGGGAGCGGTGTTTTGAGTAGAAAACTGTAAGGCCGCGCGTACCTAATGCTGGCTTCTCGCATCCGAACACTCGGCTTAATCCAGCTCCGCCCACCATTTTTTATGGTTCTCGATTAAGAGGTTGTCGGATATCGCGCATCTCTCCGTATTCTGAAGCTCCGCCCATGTTGGCGAGGCCGAGCTGTAGAACATGATAACTCTTAGGTTCGGCAACGGGGGCGGCCCCTCGCCCGGAAGCCAGAACGACGTTGATTACGGCGGCAAATTAAATCGCTCTGAGTCCCAATATACATACTTGCTTGCAAATGCGTGCCCCGGCGCGGCGTACGGGAACATCACCGATCGCCATATCAACAGCGTGAAACACATGGCGGCGATCAAGCCGCCTTGAAAAAGCGTTTCGAACAGATTCTCTCGCCAGGCGTTCAGCACAAAGACCCGCACGGAGAAGACCGCAGCCATCGCCACAAACGCGGCAGTCATTATGTGGAACGGCGAGCTTTGGGTCGCCCAACCCGACGTCCAAAAGGCCAACGCCTGGCATGTCGTTTGGTTGAACACGATGAAAATGAATAACAGCTGATAGAGCTGAGCGAATAAAACCAGAAATACAGAAAAGGCCGACACCGCGAACGGCGCCGGCCTTTTTGCAACATCTACGCCTCGACTTAGAGCGTCCCGCATAACCATGCAGTGACTTTAGCAGAGCGGCTCCATCTAGCCGAGAGGCTGCACCTGGCGCATGCCCTAAGCCATCGACTTGACGACTTCCTCGCACATTTTCTTGGCGTCGGAGAACAGCATCATTGTGTTGTCCTTAAAGAACAGCTCGTTCTGGACGCCGGCATAGCCCGAGGCCATGCCCCGCTTCACGAACAGCACCGTGCCGGATTTCTCCACATCGAGGATCGGCATGCCGTAAATCGCGCTTTGCGGGTCGGTTTTGGCCGCCGGGTTCGTCACGTCGTTGGCGCCGATAACAAAGGCGACATCCGCGGTGCTGAACTCGGAGTTAATGTCCTCCAGCTCGAACACCTCGTCATATGGCACATTGGCTTCCGCCAGCAGCACGTTCATATGGCCAGGCATCCGGCCCGCCACCGGGTGAATGGCGTATTTGACGTCGACGCCTTCTTTTTTCAGCGTGTCGGCCATTTCCCGAAGGGCGTGCTGCGCCTGGGCGACGGCCATTCCGTAACCCGGCACGATGATGACCTTGCCGGCGTTCTTCATGATGAAGGCGGCGTCGTCGGCGGAGCCTTGCTTCACCGGCCGTTCTTCCACGCCGCCGCCGGACGCTGCGGCTGCGTCGTCGCCGCCGAACCCGCCGAGGATCACGTTAAAGAAGGACCGGTTCATGCCCTTGCACATGATGTAGGAGAGGATCGCGCCCGAGGAGCCCACAAGCGCGCCGGTGATGATCAACGCCATGTTCTCAAGGGTGAAGCCGATGCCTGCGGCCGCCCAGCCTGAGTACGAATTCAGCATAGAGACGACGACAGGCATGTCCGCCCCGCCGATTGGGATGATCAGCAGGAAGCCGAGGGCGAAGGCCAGAAGCGTTAGCAGCAGAAACGCGAACTGCGACTCCGATCCCACAATCATGAACAAGATCAGCGCGAAGATCAGCGCGCCGAGCGCCAAGTTGATCGTGTGGCGGGCCGGCAGAAGGATCGGCTTGCCCGACATGTTGCCGTTCAACTTGGCGAAAGCGATGACAGAGCCCGAAAACGTGATGGCTCCGATGGCCACGCCGAGCGACATCTCGATGATGCTCGACGTCTTGATGTGTCCTTCTTTCAGGATCTCAAACGCGCCGGGCGCCTTGAAGGCGGCCCAGGCCACCAGAACGGCGGCGAGGCCGACGAGCGAGTGAAATGCAGCGACGAGCTGCGGCATCGCCGTCATAGGAATGCGCTGAGCGATGTAACCGCCAATGCCGCCGCCAATGCCGACCGCGATCAAGATCAAAAACCAGGCGCCAATTCCACCCGATGGCAGCAGAAGCATGGTCGTCGCAAAAGCGATCCCCATGCCGATCATGCCAAACTGGTTGCCCTGACGAGACGTTTCAGGGCTGGAGAGACCCCTCAGGGCCATGATGAAAAGAACGCCCGCGACGACGTAAAGGCTTGCGGCGAAACTCGGGTTCATGATCAGCCGCTCCTAGCGTTCTTTTTTCTTGTACATGGCGAGCATTCGGTTCGTGACCATAAAGCCCCCGAAGATGTTGATACTCGCCAATATGACGGCGATGAAACCGAGCCCTCGCGCCCAGCCCGCGTTGGCGGCGTCCGCTGCGCCGGCCGCGTCGACGCCGACCGCGATCAACGCGCCAACGACGATCACGGAAGAAATGGCGTTGGTGACAGACATAAGGGGAGTGTGCAGCGCCGGCGTCACGGACCACACAACGTAGTAGCCGACGAAGATCGCCAGTACGAAGATCGTAAAGAGGAAAACGAACTCAGAGATCGGCCCGCCGCCTAAACTGGCGCTGAGCGCTTCGCTCAGGCCCGTGGCGGCCGCCGCAGCGTCGAGCGCTGCGTCGGCTGACACTTGGGCTGCGGTCGCCGCTTCCTGGGCCGCGGACGCGGCTTCCTGGGCTTGTTGAGCGGCTGTTTCGAGTTGTTCGTCTTCCATTGCTCGCGTCTCCCATTTCTCGCGTCTACCGAGGCGCCGCTTATTTGGCGCGGATCATTTGTGCGACTGCTCCGCCCTTAAGCGGAGGTCTCGCCCGGCGTGGGCGCGTCGTTGGCGGGGGCGGGCGCCGATGTCGGCGCAAAGCTCTCATGAACCACGGCCCCGTCATGGGTGAGGCAGACGCCCTTGATGATCTCGTCTTCCCAATCGATTTTCAGGCCGGTTTCTGTGTCGGTGAAAGCGGACAAGAAGTTGAGCAGGTTCCGCGCATAGAGGCTGGATGCGTCCGCCGCGAGCCGGCCCGGCACGTTCTCAAAGCCAATAATCTTAACGCCGTCCACATCGACGATTTCACCGACCCGCGAAAGCGGGCAATTGCCGCCCTGCTCCACCGCCAAATCGACGATGATGGCGCCGGGCTTCATAGTGCGAACCATTTCTTCGG
>JBCDJH010000142.1:0-6124 GCA_038747965.1 Pseudomonadota bacterium | reverse complement strand
TGCATCTCTGGGTGGCGCTCGCTCGCCACAAGGGCGTCCGCGCCGTCCAAAGCGCCATAGGCCCTCTCCGCCGCTGCGCGCGCGGCTGGAAAGTCCGCCGGCTTCACATCGCCGGGGGCCACCGCGAACAGCCGAAACCGCACGCCGCCGGGGTCGGGCGCGAGGGTCACCAGCGCTTTGGCGCTATCGACGAAAGGGGTAAGCGTTTCGGGCACGGCCGCGCTCGCCCAGATCTCGGCGAGCCCTGCGCCAGTGGCGGGATCGACCATCACCTGCGGCGGCGCATCGTTGATGATGGCGACGGATTGTCCGTCATCATTGTGTCCGGTGACGATCCGGCGCGCGCCGGTCAGCATCGCCGCGCCCTCTACGTTAGATCGTCCGTGAAGGTCGGCTCGTCTCGCCAGGGGAACCCTTGCGGCATGCCGTCGCTCACCTGCTTGCGAAACGTCGGCGACCGCTTTTCGAGGAACGCGGTCACGCCTTCCTTGCCGTCGGCTTGCGACATCTCGAAGATGGCGCGCGATTCCAGAATATGCGCCTCCATCGGATGGGCGGCGCCCGCCATGCGCCACATGGCGTGCCGAATGGCGGCGATGGAGGTGGGCGCGCCGTTCTCAGTGAGACGCCGGGCCTTTTCGACCGCTGCGGGCAGCAGATCCTCCGGGGCCAGCACGTCGGACACGAGACCGCCGGCGCGCGCCGCTTCGGCCGAGAATATTTCACCCGTATACGCCCAGTCGAGCGCCTGCGGCATACCCACAAGGCGGGGCAGGAACCAGTTTGAACACGCCTCCGGCATAATGCCGATTTTCGAGAAAACGAACCCGAAGCGGGCCTTGGTGGACGCCAGGCGGAAGTCCATCGGCAACGTCATGGTGGCGCCAACGCCAACGGCGGCGCCGTTGACGGCGGCGATGACCGGTTTTCGGCAATTGAAAATGGCGAGCGCGACAACCCCGCCCGTGTCCCGGTTCCGCTCCCCGCCTTCGCCCGCGATATCGATGGAGTGGTCAAGTGCGAAGGTGGCGGCGTGTTCGTTCAGATCCATGCCCGCGCAGAAGACGTCGCCTGCCCCGGTGACCACGACGGCCCGAATGTCATCGGCATCGTTGACGCGGGTGAAGAAGTCTTCCAGATCCGACGTCATCACGTCAGTGAACGCGTTCATGCGTTTCGGCCGGTTCAGCCGGACGATGGCGACAGGGCCTTCCTTGGCGATCTCCAGGGTGTCATAGGACATGGGCTGCGGCTCCTCCCTCAGGTTTCGTTGGAGAAGCCGGCGGACCGGCCTCTCAGAAGAGGAGTGTCGGGCGCGAAGGCCGCCGGCGCATCTATCGATAGCGCTAGCGATGGACGGGGCGGGGCGCCTAGTCCACCCAGTAAGGGCGTTTCAGCGGCGTCGGCGGGTTTTTCGGCAGCACGCCCTCAGTCAAGAGGTTGGCGATGACCGGCCCTTCTTCTGTCATGGTGACCCACACCAAATGGTCGAACTCGCCATAGGCGACGCCGCGCAGACTGCTGACGCCGCCGGTGGTGGCGAGCGAGATCCGGTCCCTGCCTTGTTTCGCGCCGCCGTTGAACTCGTAGGTATGAAGGTCGCCCGCAAAGACGGTGTGATCGCGGCCGGCGAGGAGGCGCTCCACGATAGGCCAATCCGCGGGAACCGAGGTTCGCTTCGGCCAAGGCCCTTCCGATGGCGCGCTTTCGCCGGCGGCCGGTTTGCGCCATTGGCTCCGCCAGAAGGGCCGATGCATAAAGACGAACGTCCACCGGACGTCCTCATTGTCTTCCAGAACCCGCGCCACGTAGCCCAGTTGGGCGTGTTGTTCGTCCGGAAAGCGATCCTCGCGGCCCTCCCAACTCCAGTGCGTGCCAGTTCTGTCGAACAGCTCTGAATTGAGGACGAGGAATAGTGTGTCTTTATACAGAAAATGATAGTAGCTGCGTCCGTGTCGCTCTCTCCATACGTCGGCCATGGCGCGTGTCGAATAATCATGATCCCCGGGCGCATGGAAGAAGGGCGCCTCAAAGGAGGCGAGGAGCGCGTCGAACGCGTCCCATTCGACCTCCAGTGCCCCGCCATCCTGTTTGTATCCGTCGGGGTAGTCGTAGCCCTCGATAAGATCGCCGACGCTCATAACGAAAGCGGGTTGAAGCAAACTGATTTTCTCCGCCGCGTCTTTGAAGACGCCGGGCCTCAAGCCCCCAGTCCGGTCCGAGACGATTAAAAAATGAAACCGGTTGGCGCTGTCCTGCGCGTCAAGGGACGTCCAGGGTTTGGCGACGTGATGGTTCGTCTCCGCGTCCGGAATAATAAACGCCCCCGCATGCGTGTCGAGGCGACCGCCTGCAGACGGCGCACATGCTGAAACGAGGCTGAGGAGCGCGCCGATCGCCCCTGCGTGCCTGCTGCGCGCCTGCCGCCCCCCTCGCACGTATCGTCTCAGTCCCACGCTTAGTAGGAGAGCGTGAGGCGCGCGCCAAAGTTGCGCGGCGCGCCCAGATATTCCGCCTGAACGATGAAGTCCGACGGGATCAAAACAAAGTCCTTATCCGTTAGGTTTTGACCAAAGAGCTCGGCCGTCCATCGCCCGTCTGCGGTCCGAACTCCGACATTGGCGCCGAGCAATCCATAGCTGTCGACCGAAAAGCCCGGCTCATTGCTGGCGCCCGTGAAATATCCGTCGGTCCAGCTGAAGCTCGTGTTCGTAAAGATATCGGCGGCGCCTTTAAGGATCGGGTATTCGCCGCGGGCCGTGACGGCGAACTGATGGCTCGGCGCGTTGCCGAGTTCATTGCCCGTATTGCCCGGCGCATCGCCGATCGGGAAGCTATCAAACTCCGTATCGAGATATCCGTAATTGGCGTCGATCCCAAAATACGCGTTGAACTGATAGCCTACCTCAACCTCAACGCCCTGAATGGTGGCGTCGGCGGCGTTCAGGATGGTGCCGACGAACGTCGCAGGATTGAAGACGAACTCCTGCTTATCGTCATATTGCTGATAAAAATACGCGACGTTGGCGTAGCCTCGTCCTTGCGAGAAGCGCGTTTTGATCCCGCCCTCATATGAGAGGATCGTCTCTTCCTGGAATGGCGTGGTGATTTCGCCCAGCGTATCCGCCTCAGTGTTGAACCCGCCGGCGGTGAAGCCGCGCGAGACCGTTGCAAACAAGGTGACGTCTTCACTTGGCCGATATACAAGCGCGGCCCGCGGCGTGAAGGCGTCAAAATCTTCTTCCAAAGCGCCGGTTTGGAAGCTGTTGTCCTGGGTGTTGTTATCCGTGAAGTTGAGGCGCGCTTCGCGATCCTCATAGGTGTAGCGCACGCCTGCGGAGATATCGATTTTGTCAGTCAGGTGGTACGTGCCGTCGAGATAGGCAGCGTAGGCGTTGGTTTTGATGTTCTGGTCAAAGACGATGTCTTGAATGACAGCGCCCACACCGCTCAGTAGCCGTTGCCGCTCGACGATACGATCGGAATTCTCGTTCAAGTAAAACAGCCCGGCGATGAAGCTCAGCTTTGTGTCGTCGTTGCTGACAAACCTAAGCTCCTGGCTGATTGTGCGCGGATCTTCGAGGTCTCGGTCGACCTGTTGAAAGGCGAACGGCAGCAGCGTGAAACTCAGGCCGTTGAAGCTGAACAATTCGTCGGACGAGGAGTCTCTGAAGCCGGTGATGGAGACGAGTTCGCCATAGCCTGTGTCGTAGGTCAGTCGAAGCGATCCCCCATAAATGTCGCGCTCAAAGTCCTGCGGAACGCCAAGATCGGAAATGCGCCGGTTGTCGCTGCCGAACCCGATCGCCGCGAGCGTTCTGCCGCCATTGCTATCGCGCGTGTAGTCGCCCGATAGGATCGCCTCGAAGTCGTCGGTCGGCGCCCAGAGGAGCGATCCGCGCACCGACGTGCTTTGGCGATCGTCCTGCTCCTGGCCGGTGATGTTGTCCCGCCCAAACCCGTCGCGAGCGACACGGGATACGGACACTTTGCCGGCGACCGTCTCAGAAAGCGGCCCGCTGACGAGCCCTCGCACCTCGTAGGCGTTGAAATTGCCATAGCTTGCCTGCAGCCGGACGCTCGTTTCGTCGAGCGACGGCTTCTGACTGGTGAGCACGATAGCGCCGGACGCGACGTTCCGTCCAAAGAAGGTGCCTTGCGGGCCGCGCAGCACTTCCACGCTTTCCAAATCGAAGAGCTCGAAATCGGCGCTCGAGAAACGAGGCAAATAGACTTCGTCGACGTAAACGCCGACAGGCTCGCTGGTGCCGATGGCCGACAGCGTATTCGCGCCGCCGCGGATTGCGAAGATCGGCTGGGTGTTTGTGAACGACGACCCCAGAAAGTTCGGCGTGAGGCGCGACAAATCCCGGATGGAGTCGATCTGCAAAGCTTCCAGTTGCTCGGCGTTAAACGCGCTGATCGAGGCGGGCGTGTCCTGAAGGTCTTCCTCCCGCTTCAGCGCGCGCACGATAATGGCGTCTCGCGACAGGGTGGCGTCGTCCTGGCGAGACGCTTCAGCGATTGACGCGCTTACCGAGGGGGCGTCAGCGGGCCCGCCGACGTCACTGGCCGCCAAGCGTTCTTGCGGGGCGACCGCGATCGTGCGGTCGTTGATGCGACGGTAGGAAAGGCCCGTATTCGCAAGCACCAAATCCAAAGCCTGCTCGGCGGTGTAGACGCCGTTGAGCGCGGGGGCCGACAGGCCCTTTGCGTCTTCGCTGTAGAGGACAATCTGCACGCCCGATTGACTGGCGATTTCATTGATGGCGTCGCTGAGCGCCTGGGCGGCGATCCGCATCTCTGTCGCGGCTACGGGCTGCGCCAAGGCCGGCGCGCCGGCCCCCATTGAGACGAGCGTCAGAGCGCTGGCCATGCATAAGGCCGTGCGTTTGGTGAAAATCGCAGCTCGATTGGTCTTTCTCATACCGTCGCCCCCTTTTAGGTCCCCGGCGCGCCCCTGTCCCCACGAACCGGTCAAGCGCGCATTGCGTTCTTTAATGAAGACGGGTGAGAGCGGCCGTTTTGGATACATATTCACAAAAACTTCGCAGTGCGGAGCGCTCTGCGACGGTGGCTTCGGCGGCTCCAAGAACTTTTTGTGAAAATCGAGTATCCAAAAGCGTCGGCTCAACCGGTCTTTAGGGTAGGCCGCCATCTGTCTGTCGGCGATCGGAGAGTTGGGCGAAGGATGAGCTTGCGGGAGAGGGAGTGGATGAGATCCGCGCGAAGGGAGGATCTGGAGGCGGCGTATCTCGCCTTCCGGCCCACGCTGCTGCGCTACCTCGCCTCCCGCGTCGGCAATCCGGATGACGCGCAGGACATCGCGCAAGAAGGGTATCTTCGTCTCCTGCGCGTGAAAGACGCCGACGTCATCGAAAAGCTCGAGGGTTATCTTTTTCGCATTGTCGCCAATCTCGCGAATGAGCACCTCTATAAGCGCGGACGTTCGCTGGAGACATTCGATCTCGACGCCCTGATGGAACGGGGCGCCGATGGCGACGCGATGGCTGGCGAGGCGCACCTCGAGGCCCGTGCCGCGATCCGCAAGCTGGACGCCATTTTGTCGGAGTTGCCGCCGCTTTACCGAGCGATTTTGCTTTTGCGCAAACGCGACGGCTACTCGCACGCTGAAATCGCCAAGCGAGTCGGCAAGTCTAAAGCCACCGTCCATGTGTATCTCACGCGCGCGCTCACCCGTTGCCGCGAATTGTGGGAGGAATAAAATGAAAAAACAGTCCTCTTTGAACAGACAAATTGCAGGAGAGGCGGCCGGCTGGGCCGTGGCAATCGATGGGGGTGACCTTACCGCCGACCAGCGCGCGGCGCTGCTCCGTTGGCTCAAAGCGTCGCCGGCCCATCTGGACGAGTTTCTGATGGCGTTGTCTCTGTTGGAGGGAGCGGGTTTTTCTGATCCAGGAAAGTCCGTAGACGTTTCCGGCCTTATCCGCCAGGCCGCTGGGGCCGAGGCGTCGGCGATCCCACTGCGCGGCGGCGCCCTTATGGAAGAAGGCGTCGAAGCGCCGTGGCCGCATGTCCGCCGACACTGGTGGGCCGGTGCGATCGCCGCGTCTCTCACCCTGGTGGTCGCAGCGGCGTTTTATCTTTTGGAGCAGGGGACAGG
>JBCDJH010000141.1:0-6125 GCA_038747965.1 Pseudomonadota bacterium | reverse complement strand
CTCCTCGCAGCGGAGCCTGAATTCGCCGTACAGCTCTTTGCCGAAGCGAAAGAGCACGGCGTCGCCATCGCCGAAATCGGCGCATTTGAAGGCGACGCCCTGCACCTTGGCGAGGAAAGCGCGCCGCTCACGGCTTTACGCAGCGCCCATGAGGGCGCCCTGCCCCGCTATCTCGCCTAACACCAACGAAGGAGCCTGACGCTATGGCCATGCTGTCGGAAGACATTGAACGGATGATAAAGGAAGCGCTGCCGGGCGCCGAGGTGACGATTATCGATCTCGCCGGAGACGGCGATCATTATGAGGCGCAGGTGACAAGCGCCGCCTTCGAAGGGAAGACGCGCGTGCAGCAGCATCAAATGGTCTATGCCGCCCTCAAAGGAAAAATGGGCGGTGAGCTGCATGCGCTGAAGCTTCGCACGCAGACGCCTTAGCGCGGCGCGCCTCGGCGATTTCGGACAAGACCGGTGGAGCATCGCACCCTCGGCGCCTCAGGCCTCGCCGCGTCGCGTCTCGCCTATGGCTGCTCCGGCATATGGGGCATGCGGTACTTCTCAGAGAAGAAAGCTGTCGCCTTAGCCGCGCGCGCCTGCGAGTTGGGCGTCACCCTATTCGACACCGGCGCGTTTTACTGCGGGGGCGAGGCCGAGCGGCGGCTCGGCGCGGCGCTCAAGCAAATCGGCGAGGCTGATATCCTCATCAGCACCAAGACTGGAACGCGGCGCGACGTCCGCGGACGGCTGTACAAGGACTTTTCGGCCGGCGGCATCCGGCGCGACGTGGAGACGAGCTTGAAGCGCCTGGCTCGAGACGCGCTCGATATCCTCCATCTGCATGGACCCAACAAACAGCAATTCGTCTCCTCCGTCGATACGCTTGTCCGCCTCAAAGAGGAGGGCAAGATTCGCGCCATTGGACTTTGCAGCGATGGGCCGACGCTGGCTGAAACGGCGGCGCAAAGGCCGCTCGACGTGGTGATGACCCGTTATAACGTACTGTCGCGCGCGCATGGTCCCATCTTGAAACAGGCGAAGGCCCAGGGGATGGGCGTCCTCGCCATCGCGCCGCTCGCCCAAGGCTTGTATCGTAATCGATTCTTCGCCCCAAGATCGACATCCGATTTTTGGTATCTCGCCCGCGCCATGGCGCGCAACCGCCGGGAGCTTGCGCGCGCGCGGGCGGCCGATGCGCTCCATCAAATCGAGGGCTGGTCAGCGCCCCAGGCGGCGCTCGCCTTCACCCTTCGAAATCCAGATATCGATTCCGCGGTCATGGCGACGACGAGGGCCGAGCATCTGGCGTCCAACATTCAGGTCGTCGGCCGGCCGCTGCCTGAAGACGCCGCAGAAAAGCTGGCGCTGCTTGACGGCACCGAGCCGCCCTCCTACCTACCAAACGAAGCTTAGATATGGAGCGTTCCCATGAGCGAAGCAGCCGAAGAGGCCACAATCGGCGACCAAATCCAAAAGGCGGTCGCCGAAAACGAAGTCGTGTTGTTCATGAAGGGAACCCCGCAATTCCCCCAATGCGGCTTCTCGTCCACCGTTGTCCAGATTCTCGATTTTGTCGGCGCGCCCTATGTGGCGGCGAACGTCCTCGACAATCAGGATTTGCGCGAGGGCGTCAAAGCCTTCTCCGACTGGCCGACGATCCCGCAGCTCTATGTAAAGGGCGAATTCGTCGGCGGCTGCGATATCGTCCGGGAGATGTTCGAGACGGGCGAGCTGCGCGACTTCATGACCGAGAAGGGCGTGGAGCTGACGAAGCAGGAAGACGCTTAGCCCGCCAACAGGACGTAGAAAAAAGGCCGCGCCTTCTCGGCGCGGCCTTTTTTGTTGGCGGTTCGGCGCCTCTTACGAGGAGTAGAATTCGATAACGAGGTTCGGCTCCATGGTGGCCGCGTAAGGCACCTCGGAGAATTCCGGCGCGCGGACGAAGGTCGCCGTCATTTTCTGCGGGTCCAGCTCCACATACTCCGGCACGTCCCGTTCGGTGTTCTCCAGCGCTTCAAGCACCAGCGCCATGTTGCGCGAGCGCTCCCGCACCTCAATGACGTCGCCGGGCTTGCACATAAAGCTCGGGATGTTGGTGCGCACGCCGTTCACTGTCACATGCCCATGATTGACGAACTGGCGGGCTGCGAAGACGGTGGGTACAAACTTCGCCCGGTAAACGACGGCGTCCAAACGGCTTTCCAAAAGACCGATGAGATTCTCCGCCGTATTGCCCTTGCGGCGCACCGCTTCTGTGTAGGTGCGGCGGAACTGCTTTTCGGTGATGTTGCCGTAGTAGCCTTTCAGCTTCTGCTTCGCGCGCAGCTGAATGCCGAAGTCCGACAGCTTGCCCTTGCGGCGCTGCCCATGCATGCCCGGGCCGTACTCCCGGCGGTTGACGGGGCTCTTGCGCCGTCCCCAGATGTTCTCCCCGACCCGGCGGTCGAGCTTGTGCTTGGCCGAAATCCGCTTCGACATGGTGTCCTCAATCGTTCACGGCGCCGGCGGCCGTACAAAAGGCGACCGCGATTGCAACGGCGGCTAACCGCGTTCCCGTCCTTGCATACCCATAGGGGATGTCGCGCGGCGCAATAGGCGCGCACGCGAAAGCGGTTGCTAACGCAGCCGCCCTCCCTCGTCAATCAGAGACAGAGAGAGCGTCGCCATCACGCGCGCGTCGCCGACCTTCGGCGAGCGCTTTGACGACGCCACGCAAGGTTTGAACGTCCGCCGCCGTGAACGCAGCGCGAGTTAGCAAGGCGCGCAGATGACGCTCCATCACCGGGCGCTTCTCTTCAGGGAAAAAATAGCCGACGCCTGAAAGCGCCGTCTCCAAATGCGCGGCGAGCCCCTCCAGCTCAGCTTTTGTCGGCGGCGCGGCTTCCATCGGCGCGGCTTCCAGGGGCGCGGCCGACGCAGTCTCCGCAACGCCCCATTCATAGGCGAGCACCCCCACCGCCTGGGCGAGGTTGAGCGAACCGAACTCCGGATTGACCGGCATCGTCACAATCATGTCGGCGAGCGCCACTTGGTCCGTCGTTAAGCCCGCGCGCTCCGCTCCAAACAAGACGCCGCATGCAAGCCCGGCGGCGCGCTTCTCGCGGAGCGCCGCCACAGCTTCCCGCGGCGCGGCGACTGGCAGAGTGATATCCCGGCGCCGGGCGGTGGTGGCGACAACAAAATGCAAATCGCTAACGGACTGGGCGGCGGTGTCGAACAGTTTGGCCTCCGCGACGACGCGCTTCGCCCCAGCCGCCATGGTCAGAGCTTTCTCGTTCGGCCAGCCGTCGCGCGGCGCGGCGAGGCGCAAATCAGTCAGGCCGAAATTGAGCATGGCGCGGGCCGCGCCGCCGATGTTCTCGCCCATTTGCGGCTCAACGAGGATGATCGCGGGGCCGTCCCCCACGGCGCCATCCACGCTGTCCACCGGCTTCCTCGCGCCCGTTTCGCCCTCTGCGTCGCTCACGCGCCCTCCTTCGCTCCGTTTGCGCGCGCCGCCCTTTTCCGTGCGCAGCCCGGATGCTATAGCACCGCCTATCGCGTCGCAGCGCAAACGAAGCCCTCGCCCCTGCGCGCTGACGCCCCGCTTCCATCAACGGGAAACACGCTCCATGTCGAAGATTAAGGTCGCAAACCCAGTCGTCGAACTCGACGGCGATGAGATGACGCGCATCATTTGGCAACTCATCAAAGACAAGCTCATCCATCCTTATCTGGATATCGATCTGCATTACTACGACCTCGGCGTGGAGGAGCGCGACCGCACGGACGATCAAATCACCATCGACGCCGCGAACGCCATCAAAGAACATGGCGTGGGCGTCAAATGCGCCACCATCACGCCAGACGAAGCGCGGGTGGAGGAGTTCGGCCTGAAGCAGATGTGGCGCTCCCCGAACGGCACGATCCGCAACATCCTCGGCGGGGTCGTGTTTCGTGAGCCGATTATCATCTCGAACGTCCCACGCCTTGTGCCCGGCTGGACGCAGCCGATCATCATCGGCCGCCACGCCTTCGGCGATCAGTACCGGGCGACGGACTTCCTGTTCCCGGGCAAGGGCAAGCTGTCGGTGAAATGGGAAGGCGAAAGCGGCGAGATCATCGAACATGAAGTGTTCGACGCGCCCTCTTCCGGCGTCACTATGGCGATGTACAACCTCGACGACTCTATCCGGGACTTTGCGCGCGCCTGCATGAACTACGGGCTGCAGCGCACCTACCCCGTCTATCTGTCGACGAAAAACACCATCATGACAAAGTATGATGGCCGCTTCAAAGACCTGTTCATGGAAGTCTTTGAGACGGAGTTCAAAGACAAGTTCGAGAAACTTGGCCTTACCTATGAGCACCGCTTGATCGACGACATGGTGGCCTCCTGCCTCAAATGGTCCGGCGGCTATGTGTGGGCGTGTAAGAACTATGACGGGGACGTCCAATCGGACACGGTCGCGCAAGGCTTTGGATCGCTTGGCCTGATGACCTCGGTTTTGATGACGCCGGACGGCCGGACGGTGGAATCGGAGGCCGCCCACGGCACCGTCACACGCCACTATCGTCAGCACCAAGCCGGTAAGGAGACGTCCACCAACTCAATCGCGTCGATTTACGCTTGGACGCGCGGCCTCGCCCATCGGGGCAAGCTTGATGAAAATGACGCGCTCATTCGCTTCGCGGATACGTTGGAAGACACCATCATCAAAACCGTTGAAAGCGGCGTCATGACGAAGGATTTGGCGCTTCTTATTGGCGCTGAGCAATCCTGGGTCTCGACCACCGGCTTCCTCGATAAGCTAGACGAGAACTTCCAAAAGGCCATGGGTTAGACGAAGGCGCTCGCCTTCGTGCGAGGGCCAGTCCGCACGTGGCGAATAGCCCTACAACTTATAGGTCTAAAACTTGCAGATATCAACCGGCCTTTAACACCTGGCCGGTAACGTCTGACCCTGGTCTCATCCAAGGGAGCCGCCAGGGCCATGACACGCATCACCGAAACCTTTAGCCGCGCGCAGGGCGCGTTGGCTGGGTTGACGGGATCAGCTACCGACGATCCGCACGCTCTGAAACGGTCGGAGCTCAAATCGGTTTTCAACGCCCTCGATCGGTCGCACGCCATCGTCCAATTCGATTTGGACGGGGCGGTGCTGAGCGCGAATCGGAACTTCCTTGCGTCGTTTGGGTTCGACGCCGAAGATCTCGCCACCCTCCATCACCGCGCGCTGATGAGCGCCGACACCCGCGATTCCGACAAGGCGCGCGCTTTCTGGCAGTCCCTTTTGCGCGGGGAGCCCCAGAGCGGTCAGCTTCGCCGAGCCAATAAGGCGGGCGACGATATCTGGATTGAAGCCGCTTATAACGCGATCCCCGATCGGGAAGGCAAGCCGGCGAAGATCGTTCTCCTGGCGAAGGACGTCACCAAGACCGCCATGGAAAGCGCCGACTTCTGCGGTCAGATCGCGGCGATTTCAAAGTCCCAAGGCATCGCCGAATATGACCTCAGCGGGAAGCTGCTTACGGCGAATGCGAACTTTCAGGAGATGATGGGGTACCGCCTCGATGAAATCGAAGGCAAACACCACAGTCTCTTCGTAGATGCAGCGCATAAGGACAGCGCGGAGTACGAACATTTCTGGGAGTCCTTCAAGCGAGGCCAATATCAATCCGGCGAGTACCAACGGATTGCTAAGGGCGGCGAAGACGTATGGGTGCGCGCCTCCTACAACCCCATCTTCGGCCCCAATGGAAAGCCCTTCAAGGTGGTGACTTACGCAAGCGATGTCACCGAACAGACCATGCGAAACGCCGATTATCGCGGCCAGGTCGAAGCCATCGATAAGTCCCAATCGCTCATAGAGTTCAACATGGACGGGATGATTCTTTCCGCCAACCAGAACTTCCTAAGCGTCATGGGATACCGGATGGAGGATGTGAAGGGCAAACACCACAGCATCTTCGTCGACGCATCCTATACGGACAGCAACGACTACCGGAACTTCTGGGCCGCGCTGGGACGCGGCGAGTATCAGGCGGGGGAGTTCCGCCGTGTGGGACGCGATGGACGCGAAATTTGGATCCAAGCGACTTATAATCCCATCCTTGATCCGCGCGGCCAGCCGTTTAAGGTCGTGAAATTCG
>JBCDJH010000140.1:0-6134 GCA_038747965.1 Pseudomonadota bacterium | reverse complement strand
TCGATGTAGGCGTAGGGTCCCGCCTCCGTACGCCCGACGAGAACCCCGGTCCGACCATCCCCTTCCAAGGCGAACAGGCATGGACGCAGTCGGTCGTCCACCGCCTCCAGAGTCATGCGGCGCGCTGTGGTTCGGTAGCCGAGCGCGACAAGCGCGTTGCGCACATCGACCAACGAGATGTCGTCGCTAAAGTATGGCAAACACTCGGCGATGGCCTCCATATCGCCGGTCCAATTGAGCTGGGCGAGCATCACCGGCAAGCAGGAGGCTGGCGAACGCCGATCGCCTAGAATATCGATGGGCCGCGCGAGCGGCGTATGCGGCGAAGCTTGTTGGCCTTTTATGATAGCTGTTTCACTCATGCCGCGCCCCGCGATTGAAGCAAGGGAGACGGCGCAGAGAAGTCTATTTTCGGGGTTTGATCCCGAAGTCTCACCCGGCCATCTTTAACGACCAACATTCGATCGCACAAAGAGAGATAGGATGGCCGTTCGGTCACAAGAACGATGGTGCATCCGCCCTTCAGTGAGCGGATGAGGTCGAGCAGTCGCTTGTCGTGCGCGTGGTCAATGCTCTTATGGGCGTTGTCGAAGAGTATAACGCGCTTCTGATCGACAAGACCGCGCGCGATTGCGGCCGTTTGGACCAGCCCAGCGGGATGGGCCTTCATATGGGGACCGCCGATTTCGGTGTCCATCCCGCGCGGCAAACCGGCGATATAGTCCTGCAAGCCAAGCCGTCTCAGTGCGGCGACGGCCCGCCGCTGCGCTTGTCCCTCGCGGAACATCGCGACATTCTCCAGGATCGAGCCCGGAAACATCATGGCGCTTGTTGGAAGAAAGGCGATCTCTTCACGCATACGGGCCACATCCACAGTCGCCAGATCCGCGCCGTCAACCGACACGCGGCCGTTGGTGGCCGTTAGAACGCCGTTCATCAGCTGTAGGAGCGTCGTTTTTCCGGCTCCCGTCGCGCCAACCACTCCCACCATCTCACGCGGCGCGATGGTGAATGTCGCCTCGCGCAGCGTCGGCTCCGCCGCCCCCTCATAACGAAAGCTGACCCCCTCAAAGCGAATTTCGCCAGCCAGCTGAGGCGCCGCCGTGGCCTCCGCAGACCGCTCTGCAGGCAGCGCGCGCAACTGCGCGATCTGATCCTCATAAAGAACGATAGACTGATAGCGCGTCCACGTCAGAAGCCCGCGCACGACCGGTTGCAGCGCCCGGCCCGTCAGCATTGTGGTGGCCGCCAGCCCGCCCATCGTCATATCGCCAGCCACCACAAAGACAGCGCCGATGGCGACGACGCAGATGGTCGCCGCTTGCCCATAAATAGAGGCTAACCCTTGCGTGACATTCGCCAAGAAGGCGTAGCGCGCCACCATGGCGGATGATTTTCCCTGAAGGCGTTCGTGGCGGCGTATCAACGGCGTCTCTATCGCGCCCGCTTTCACCGTGTGGATGCCGCTTAACGTTTCTGTGAGAAAATTGAAGCGCCGTTCGTCCGTCTCCTCCCGGTCTCGAAGGAGGCGCGACATCGCGCCAGACAACAGCCGCACGGTGAGCGCAAAGCCAGCGAGAAACGCAACAGGCGCAAGCACTAGCCAGCCCGATATGAAACAAATGAGGGTAAGGAAGATCAAGATGAACGGTAAGTCCGCGATGAGCGTCAGAGCGCTCTGGGCGTAGAAGTTCTTCACCTTGCGGATGGCGGCGATACGCTCACGGTGGGCGTTCGGCGTATCCGCTTCAAAAGCTTGGATGTCAGCGCTGAGAATGGTTTCAAAGGTTTTGAGATTCGCTTGGTGCTCGTACCGCGCGCCTGCAGCCGCCAGCGTCGCCGCCCGCAAGACGCGCAGAGCGAATTCAAGCGCAAATGCGCCAATCAGCATCAGCACAATAAAGCCAAGGGTGGCGTAAGCTTCATTGCCAATCACGCGATCATAGATCTGCAGGATCATGACCGGCAAAGCGAGCCCCAACAGATTCAGCGCGAAGGACGCAGCCAATACGTCCCTTCGCAGCCAGATCCGCTCCAGCCCAATTTCATCTTTGGCCAAGTTCCGGAACACGGCGCTCCACCCGCCATCTCAGTCATGGCGCGTCAATTCTGGCCGGATCCTATTTCAACTTGGTAAATCTCTGTAAATGTTACCTAAAATAAACTTTTACGTCACCACACCTCGAAGAGGCGCGACAGTTAGTATTTGTGAAAGATATTATTAGTCTTCACTTCAGATACTAATGCGCCCCGTGTTATGGGCGGCCAAAGCGCGCCCGAAGAGGTGGATCGCCTATGGCCCGGCCCTCTAGCAAAAGCGATGCGCAGGACGCGTTGACATCCGAGCTTTTGGATCTCGGCGAGGACATTGACGCGCCGCTCGACCGCGCCGGAGACTTCATCGTCGACTTAACGAGCGCCGAGGGCGTTCGGGACCTTTCAGCGTACCTCCAGAACGTCCATCTTGGCCGTCACGGCGGCGACCTCGAAGAGACGGCGGCCAGCGATGCGTTTGACTGGCCCGAGAACGTTCTGCGCATTTCGCGGGCCGAAACCGATCCTATCGACAGTGTCGAAGCGCAACCTGACTCGGCGTCCGTCACATCGGACCCCGGCAATACGCTCGCCGAACCCGTTGACCTGCTCGCGAGCGGCTTCGCTACTGTCTTCGAGGCGCCGCCGGCCTCCCCCCCCGGGGCCTTTTTTGCCGATGTTCCGGTGCTCGGCGCGCTGGTGGAAACGGGCGCCGAGCTTGTCGCGGAACAGACGATCCTTGCGCCCGCTCTGGGCGACGACGGCGAAGAAGCGGCGGAAACCGCGACAGAGGCGCCTGGTCCTCTCGGCCTCATCCTCTCCGCCGACGATGCAGCGGGGGACGCGCAAGGGGACGCAAACGCGCCGCCGGCCGACTCCCCCGCGCCCGATGCGACCGACGATGAAGAGACGGCGCCTGGCGCTACGCCGCCGCCAGAAGATCCGTCTTCAGATGAGACCGGCGCTGGGCCGGAGACTGAGCCTGAGACTGAGACCGAGACCGAGACTACGCCTGAAGGGGCAACGCCTCCGGACCTGGAACCAGCCCCAGGGCCAGATCTCGACCCAGGGCCTCCCCCAACGCCGCCGAACACAGCTCCGATCGTCTTATCGAATATGGGCGATCAGGCTGTTCTTGAAGATGGCGCTTTTCTTTACGACGCCGCAGCGCATTTTTCCGACGCAGACGCTGGCGACAGTCTGAGCTACAGCCTGGGGTCGAATGCGCCGGACTGGCTTTCCATAGACAGCGCAACCGGCGCCCTCTCTGGAACCCCTGATAATAACGACGTCGGCGGCGCGTCGGTCACCGTGATCGCAGTCGATAGCGCCGGCGAAACTGCGGAGATGAACTTTACGCTGACGGTCTCCAACGTCAACGACGCGCCAGAGAGCCTAGCCCTCGAAGAAGCCTTCGTAAACGAAGGGGCTGATGGCGCCACTATCAGCGAAATCTTCGTCACTGACGTTGACAACGTCGCAGGAGACTTCTCTTTCACCGTATCAGATGCGCGCTTCGAAGTGGTGGAAGGGCAAGGCGGAACGCCTTTCCTAAAGCTCGTCGACGGCGTCGACCTCGATCACGAAACCGAGCCGACGGTTTCCTTCGATCTAACTGTCACCGATACAGACGGCGCCGCTTTTACTCAGACCGTCTCTATAGAGATCGAGGACAACCCCGAGGCTCCGTCGGCCGTTGTCTTGTCAGCGACCGCGTTTGACGAGGGATTCTACGACCGCGTCGATGTCGTGGTCGCTGATCTGTCGGCCGTCGACGAAGACAGCGGCGACGCCTTTACCTACGCTATCGTCTCCGATCCGTCAGGACTCTTCTTTCTCGAAGACGGCCAGCTGATGCTGGCCGACGGCGACTACGATCATGAAACCATCGACAGCTACGACATCACTCTTCGCGCCACAGACAGAAGCGGCCTCAGCGTCGACACCGACTTCACCATCGTAGTCAACGACATCAATGAAGCGCCAACCTCAATCTGGCTCGAAGACACATCGATGCGCGAGAACAACGCCGGCGCCGATGAAATTCTTATCGCCGCCATCGATCCTGACGACGGCGATTGGCGCGCAACATGGTCGGTGTCCGATTCGCGCTTTGAGGTGTTCGACGATGACGGCGAATACGTCCTAAAGCTCAAGGACGGAACGGCCCTGGACTACGAAGTCGAGCAGGACGTGACATTTACGCTCACTGCGACGGATACAGACGGCGCCAGTTACGATCAAATCGTTACCCTGACGGTGCAAGACGTCGCCGAACATATCGACGTTAGCGACTATGGGGGAGCGTTTACCGACGACGGCGTCCAAGAATTGTCCATTACAGGCAGCGCCCGCGCCGACACGATTACTGGCAGCGCCCAAGACGATGTCATCGACGGCGGCCTTGGAGCTGATGTGTTAGCCGGCGGGGACGGCGCCGATACGTTGATCATGGGCGACGGCGACCGTGCGGCCGGGGGTGCAGGCGATGACTTGTTCGAGATTTCAAGCGCTGACGGATCCTTTCAAATCGACGGCGGCGCGGGCTGGGAGGATGTGATTTCCTTGTCCGCGACGGGCGGCGGCTCCACCTCAGGCACCGGCATAACGTGGACGATCGAGCTCGACGACGGTTCAACCTACGACGTCGTATCCGGCTCCAGCGCAAGCGAGCTCGACTTCGGCGAAGAGGTCTCGGGCGTGATCAGCAACTCTGAAGGCATTGACATCGACTTCACCAACATCGAACGAATTGAGTGGACGTAAGTCGTGCGCGCTGTTCTTAAACGCCGACTAGCCTTTGTTAAGGCTAATGCCGCAAACTGTATCTATGGGTGCTGACTTTACACAACAGAGCGACGGCCCGCGGGCGCTCCAAGACGCTGTGCGCGAGGCGGCGCCCACACTGGCCGAGCCGAGCGAGGCCCCTGCGCCGTGGGACATTCAAAAATGCCCACGCGCGCGAACGGAGCTGACGGCGTCCTGCAAAGCCATACGCGCCCGCTTAGAGACTGCCGACTTCGAGACCAAACGCGCCTTCTTATGCGACACCCGCGCCGTTCACCAGGAACTGTTTGGGCCATATGCGCCCCCGTCGTTCGCCGTCTATGCAGGCGCTTATCGCGGCGCTCTCGACACCCCGCTGGAAGCGCGAGCAGCGACTGTTCTCTATAAAGATCACCCGATGCTGCGTTCGCATAACCCCACGGTGCGCCCCGGACGCGTGGCGGAGCGGATGGAAGCGTTGGCCGGACACATCGCAGAGAGTCTCGAAAACACAGATGCGGGGGCGCTCTACTTTAAGAGATGCGTGCGCGCTTTCGCCGAGTTTCTTCTTATTCATCCGTATCTTGATGGCAATGGGCATATCGCGCGCCTGGTTTTGGCCGTCATGTTAGACGTGGGCTGCATAGAGGCGCGTCCCACCTGGACGATCCATCCGCGGCCTTACAGCGACGCTATTGGCTTATGCATCGAGAGTTTCACAGCGCATCCGGACCTCATTGAGCAATACCTGCGCAAGTGGTTTCGCGCTTAGGCCGCCGGCGCTTCGGCGTAGGGCGCGCGCTCAGCGCAGCAGGCGCAAGCGAAGCGGGGCTTTGGCCCAACAGCCCGTCTATGCAGTTGCGGCCAGTTCGGCCGGCGCTTCCTTTCCGACTTCATATGACCGAGCAAACCGCGTAGGATTTCAGCTCCGTTTCTGAGTGGAGAGCTGACCCAACATGTCGTTCAAGGCGCAAATACGCGTAGGCAGAGCGGCCACGAGCCGAGGCTCGCAGGGGCCATCGCAAACCCGCGTCATTCGGCTTTGCGCTTTGGCGATGGCGCGCGCCTAAAGCAGCTTTTGCTTTATCCATGACCGCGCTCGCCCACGCTCTCCTCGTCGTTTTCGCGATAACGTTCCTGGCCGAACCCACCCTTGGCGGCGGGGTAAGCTGGGATTTCGCGAACGCCGTTGGCTTTGCGGCGCTCGGCGGCATGCTGTTTCAAATGCCGCCCACTCGCCACGGCGCGGCCGCAACCCACCGACACGAATGGTTAGGGTACGGCGTACTCATCCTCGTCGCTTTCCACGCGCTCTGTGGCGTGCGCCCGTCCAT
>JBCDJH010000139.1:0-6154 GCA_038747965.1 Pseudomonadota bacterium | reverse complement strand
TTGTTTCGCGCCGAAGCTGTTGGCGGATCTGGAGAAGATCCGGACACGTCTTGAGAAGACGCCGGACGGCGAGGACGGCGTGTTGAGCAATGACGCCGAGCTCACGCGGCGGATCGCCGAGATAGAGTTGGAAGCGCAAGCGCTAGAGACCACCGAGCTACGTATTCTGGCTGACCTCGCGCAAGGGCGTCAGGCAGGCCCGAACACGTCCATCGTCAAACTGGTGGCGTCCGACTTGCGGCAGAAAGTCGATGCGACGGCCCTCTCGGTGGCTGGCTATTACGGTCTCAACCTGGAGACGCAGCGCCCGCTCTACGGCAACAATCGCCCGGCGGTGCTGGATGATGAGTTCTCCCAACTCGCGGCGCCGAATTATCTCAACGGGCGCGCCTGGACGATTTTTGGCGGCACCAACGAGGTGCAGCGTTCGATCATCGCCAAGACTGTGTTGGGACTCTAAGCTTCGGTCGCACCCACGCCTCGACGCACATGGTGAAGTGATGGATCTCTTTCCCGAACCGCCCCGCTGGATGGACAGCGATCTTGTCGCCTTCGACGATTCCGTACGTCGTTTCCTTGCCGACAAGTTTCCTGAAGAGCGAATGCAGGGATTTCGTGAGGCGGGCAGCGTGGACGTCGCGGCCTGGGACGAGGTCGCGGAAGCTGGCCTCCTTGGGCTTTGCATCCCGGAGGCGTATGGCGGGCCGGGCGGGGATTTCCGCCACGACGCTATCTTAACAAACCGGCTCATGAAAGCAGGCGGCGATGGTTTCGCGGCGCCGCTCCATAACGCCATCTGCGCGCCTTACATCCTGCATTACGGCACCGACGAGCAGAAGCAGCGGTGGTTGCCGAAATGCGTCACAGGCGAGCTGCGTTTCGCCATCGCCATGACAGAACCTGGCGCAGGCTCCGACCTCCGCGGCATACGGACGACAGCGAAGCCGTCCGGCGACGGCTTTGTGATCAACGGTCAAAAGACGTTTATCACCAATGGTCAGCTCGCCAATATGATCATTGTCGTCGCCAAAACGGATCCTGAGGCGGGAAGCGGGGCCATCTCTTTGTTCGCCGTTGAAACGGACAAAGCGCCGGGATTTCGGCGCGGGCGCAAGCTCGACAAAATCGGCGTCGATATGGGCGATACGTCGGAATTGTTCTTCGACGATGTGCAAGTTGGCCGAGATTCGCTGATCGGCGGACAAGAGGGGCGCGGCCTCTATCAGCTCATGGAGCAGCTGCCGCAGGAGCGTCTGCTGATCGCGATCGAGAGCCTCTCCATCATCGAGATGGCGCTTGAGACGACGCTCGAATATGTCCGCGAGCGCAAGGCCTTTGGCAAACGGCTGCTTGATCTGCAAGCCACCCAGTTCCGGCTCGCCGAGTGCAAGACGGAGGCGCGCGTCGCTCGCTCGTTCGTCGATGAGTGTGTGCAGCTGTGTTTTGACGGCAAGCTCGATGCGGAAACGGCGAGCATGGCGAAGTACTGGGTCTCCGAATGCGCCCAGCGTGTTGTAGATAGCTGTCAGCAGCTTTTTGGCGGGTACGGATATATGAACGAGTACACCATCGCCCGCCTCTACCGAGACGTTCGTGTTAAGAGGGTCTATGGCGGCGCGACGGAGATCATGAAGCTGCTTATCGCCCGCGGGCTGGAAGCATAAGGCGGTCTGAGCGAGATGGATAAAGCGGCCCAAACTGAACGCGGGAACGCGATCGCTGAGCGCGTTGAGGCGTTCGTTCGCACCAAAATCATTCCCTACGAGAAAGATCCGCGTTGCGGCGCCCACGGGCCTAGTGAAGATCTGGTGGTTGAGATGCGCGCGCTTGCGCGGGCGGGCGGCGTGCTCACCCCCCATATCTTGGAAGACGGGTCCCACCTTTCGCACCGGGAGACCGCCCGCGTCCTGCGGGCGGCGGGCAAGTCGATGCTCGGGCCGACGGCGGTGAATGTGGCGGCCCCTGATGAAGGCAACATGTTCATGCTGGGCAAGGTGGCCTCCGCCGCCCAGAAGGAGCGCTTTCTCGCGCCGATTGTGCGCGGCGAGGCGCGGTCCGCCTTTTTCATGACGGAGCCGGCTGAAGAAGAGGGGGCGGGATCCGACCCCTCAATGCTGAAGACGCAGGCCGTGCTTGATGGCAATCACTGGGTCATCAATGGGCGGAAGAAGTTCATAACCGGCGCTGAGGGCGCGAAGGTCGGCATCATCATGGCGATGTCGGACGAGGGCGCCTCCATGTTTTTGGTGGACTTGCCGAACCCCGCGATTCGGATCGAGCGGGTTTTGGAGACGATCGATTCCTCCATGCCCGGCGGCCATGCGGTGACGGCGATTGAAGATCTGCGGGTGCCGGCGGATCAAATGCTGGGCGATCCCGGCGATGGCTTCAAGCTCGCCCAAATCCGGCTCGCTCCGGCTCGTCTCACCCACTGCATGCGGTGGCTCGGCGCATGCGATCGCGCCCATGAAATCGCGACCGATTATGCAGTTCGCCGTCACGCCTTTGGCAAGCCGCTCATCGACCATGAAGGCGTGGGCTTTATGCTCGCCGACAACACGATCGACCTTAAGCAGTGCGAACTGATGATCGACTGGTGCGCTGACGCGCTGGACGCGGGCTCCATGGCGACGACGGAAAGCTCCATGGCGAAGGTCGCCGTATCTGAGGCGTTGATGCGCGTCGCCGATCGCTGCGTACAAGCCATGGGCGGGGCCGGAGTGACGGGCGATACGCCGGTTGAGCAGGTGTTCCGGGAGGTGCGCGCGTTCCGCATTTACGACGGGCCGACGGAAGTCCATAAATGGTCCCTCGCTAAGAAGCTCAAAAAGGCCGCTAAGGCGGCGGATGGGGTTTCTTAGGCTGCAGCTGTGGCTGCCCGGCGGTGAGAGGCGAACGCTCAAGCTGCGGTTGCGCGAACTGCGCTGGCGACATGATTCATTGAATTGGAGGCGACGATGGCTGCCGTGAAAGACGTTTATGTGCTCAGCGCGGTGAGCACCGCGATCGGCCGGTTTGGCGGCGGCCTGAAGGACGTCGGGCTCGATGAGCTTGGCGCGACGGTTGTGCGCGAGAGCGTTGCGCGCGCCGGCGTCGATGCGGAGGATGTCGAAGCGGCGGTCTTCGGCAACGTGCTGCGCACCCAGGCGGACGACGCTTACATTGCGCGGGTTGCGGCGCTCAAAGGCGGCCTGCGGAAGGAAAGCACCGCGCTCACCGTCAATCGCCTCTGCGGATCGGGGCTAGAGGCGATCGTCATCGCCTCGCAACAAATCCAATTGGGCGAGATTAGCCTTGCGGTTGCGGGCGGCGTTGAGTCGATGAGCCGCGCGACATACTCGGCCCGTGCGCCGCGATTTGGATCGAAGATGGGCGCGGTGGCCTTTGACGATGACATGCTCGCCGCGCTGCATGACCCCTTTGGCGCTGGCCATATGGGCATGACGGCGGAGAACGTGAGCGCCCAGTTTGGAATTGATCGCGCCGCCCAGGACGCTTTCGCCGAACTCAGCCACAAGCGCGCCGTCGCCGCGATCGAAGAGGGACGCTTTAAGGAGCAAATCGTCCCTATTGAAATCAAAACCCGAAAAGGCTCCATCGTATTTGAGACTGATGAGCACCCCCGCGCCGATGTAACGGCGGACGGCCTCGCAGGCCTGAAGCCGGCTTTCAAGAGGCAAGACGGGTCCGTCACCGCTGGCAATGCTTCGGGCATCAATGACGGCGCCTCAGCGCTGGCGCTTGCGTCCGAGGACGTGGTGTCTGCGAAGGGCCTCACCCCAATGGCGCGTCTGGTCTCCTACGCCCGCGCCGGCGTTGAGCCCTCGATCATGGGAACGGGCCCGATCCCCGCCGTGCAAGCCGCCTTGAAGCGCGCCGATCTGACGGTGGATGATTTGGATGTCATCGAATCCAACGAAGCGTTCGCGGCGCAGGCCTGCGCGGTGTCGAAGGAGCTTGGGTTCCCAGCTGAGAAGACCAACCCCAATGGCGGGGCTGTGGCGCTCGGCCACCCGGTGGGCGCGTCGGGGGCCATCATCACCACGAAATGCCTTTACGAGTTGAAGCGCACCGGCGGCCGGTTCGGGCTTGCAACGTTGTGCATCGGCGGCGGCCAAGGCATCGCCGCCGTGTTTGAACGCGTCTAACGGACGCACTGTTTCGAAGCTCTCCCCCGTCCCTGGCCCGCCGCGTCTTCTGTCGGCGGGCGCATTATGACATCCTGTGCAAAACAGAGACGTCTGGGGGAGGCTTTCCAATGACCAAATCAAAGTCAGCGCGCGCTTCGGCGCCGCGTGCGCTTACTCTCTTCGCGAGTGCGGCGCTCGCGGCGTGTGCGTCCCTGAGCGCTGGGGATGCGCCTGTCTCCATTGAGCAGAGGACGCGGGCCTACCTAAGCGCGATTGAGGCGAAGGCGGATTTGAACGCTTACGTCTATGTCGATGAAGAGGGCGCGATAGCGCGCGCGCAAGCGTTGGACGCGGAAGCGGGCGGCGATCTGCCGCTGCGCGGAACGGTGCTGGCCGTAAAAGACAACGTTCATGTAGCGGGCATGCCGAACGCTGCTGGGACGGCGGCGCTGCGCGGTTTCACGCCGTCGTCTTCGGCGGCGATCATCGACGCGCTAGAAGCGGCTGGGGCCATCATCATCGGCAAAGCGGGCATGCATGAGCTTGCCTACGGCATTACGTCCAACAACGCCGAGTTCGGCGCCATCCGGAATCCCGTGGACCCGACAAGGATCCCCGGCGGCAGCAGCGGCGGGTCTGCAGCCGCGGTGGCGGCGGGCCTCTGCGATGCGGCGATCGGCACCGACACGGGCGGCTCCGTCCGTTTGCCGGCTGCGCTCACGGGGGTCTCTGGCTTTCGCCCCACCACCGGCCGCTACTCCCAAGACGGAATGACGCTGATTTCGCCAACGCGGGACACCGCTGGCTTTATCGCGCCGACGGTGGCGGACATCGTGCCTCTGGATGCTGTTGCGGCCGGGGGCGGTGGAGACGTCAAGCCGGCGGCGATCGAAGGGCTGCGCCTCGGCGTGCCCCGCGCGCATTTCTATGAGAACCTCGATCCCGACGTGGCGGCGGCGAGCGAAGCGCTCCTTACACGACTTAAGTCGCTTGGCGCGATCCTGGTTGAAGCCGATCTCGCAGGCGTCCCCGAGCTCAACGAGAAAGTTGGGTTCCCCATCGTGCTCTACGAAACAAGCGTTGTCCTGCCGGACTATCTTGAAGCCAACGACACAGGCGTCTCTGCGGACGCGCTCGCGGCGGCGATCAAGAGCCCCGACGTTCGGCCAATTGTTGAAGCCGCGCTCAGCGGGGCCATCTCGAAAGACGCCTATGAACAGGCACTGAAGATCGATCGGCCGAAGTTGCAAGCGGTCTATGCCGATTACTTCGAGAGCCAAAATGTAGAGGCCGTTATCTTTCCAACAACGCCTCTAACAGCGCGTCCTATCGACGGCATCGAAGACGGCGTGATGGTCGGTGGCGAGCGCCGTGAAACCTTCGCCGCCTACATTCAGAACACGGACCCCGGCAGCAACGCAGGTATTCCTGGATTGTCTCTTCCCATTGCGGTCTCAAGCGAGGGGCTCCCCATCGGCATCGAACTTGACGCGGCCGAAGGCGACGATAAGCGGCTTCTCTCCATAGGGCTGGCGATCGAGCAAGCGCTCGCCGCCGATCCACTCGCGCCCTGAACCCCATTCCAAAAAAAAGCGAGCGCTTCGCGTACAACGCTGTTACTATGAATTCTGTTAGGTTAGGCCCCTGCAAAAGCGGTCGGCCCTAGAGGGAGAGACGCCATGATTTCTGCACGCCCATACGTGCGCCTCGGATTCCGAAGCGCCCTACTAAGTTCCTGTGCGGTCGCCGCGACCTGCGCGTTTGCGCCTGCGGCCTTTGCGCAGGACAGTCGCGCTCTGGACAGGATTGTCGTAACGGCTGAGCGCAAGGAAAATGACCTCCAGCGGGTTCCGATCGCCGTCACCGCCATCTCGGGCGACGCGGTGGAGCGGGCTGATATCTCAAACCCGCTCGACCTTGCCTCGCGCATTCCGGGTTTCACCTTCGCGCCGTTCAACGCAGGGCAGGCGATCTTCAGCTTGCGGGGCATCTCATCCAATGATGATGGCGCGGGCACGGAGAAC
>JBCDJH010000138.1:0-6156 GCA_038747965.1 Pseudomonadota bacterium | reverse complement strand
GGCCCACGCACGGCCGAAACCATCCATTGCAACGCACTTCATCGCAATAAGGAGAATTGGATATGAAAGGCCGCAAGGTTCCTCAGGTGACTTTCCACACACGCGTGCGCGACGAGAGCGTGGGCGGCGACAATCCGTATCGCTGGGAAGATAAGACCACGGATGATTATTTCAAAGGCAAGCGGGTTATCCTGTTCTCACTTCCGGGCGCTTTCACGCCGACCTGCTCTACGTTCCAGCTGCCGGATTTTGAGAAGCTATTCCCAGACTTCAAGGCGAAGGGCGTCGATGAAATCTACTGCATGTCCGTCAACGACTCATTCGTAATGAATGCGTGGGGTCGGTCCCAGAACCTTGAGAACGTGAAGCTCATCCCGGACGGCAGCGGCGAGTTCACCCGGAAAATGGGCATGCTCGTCAATAAGGACAATCTCGGCTTCGGCGCGCGCTCTTGGCGCTACGCGGCGATCGTCAGTGACGGCGTGGTGGAGCAATGGTTCGAAGAGCCAGGCTTCTCCGACAATGCGGAAAGCGATCCCTACGGTGAAAGCTCGCCGCAGAAAATCCTCGAGTCGATCTAGATTTCCGAGCCGTTTATCGGCGCGCGGGGAGCCTCCTGCGCGCCGATCTCAACCCTAGGCTCTGATCCTGGCTCGTCGCCGACGCCGGGACTCGGCTTGGGCGTCTCTCTCGCGCTCCCCATTTGCTCTAAACTGCGGTTCGGATTGATTCGCTCTCGCCTGAGTTTGGCGGGGGCTTCGACTTGCAGGGCTGCATGCGCGCACTCTTTCTGCACAACAACTTCCCAGCGCAGTTCGGGCCGCTCGCCTCCCATATGGCGGAGCGCGGCCACGAGATCGTCTTCGGCACCCAGCGGGAGGATGTGACGCCGCCCGCCGGCGTTCGCATCGCTCAATACAAGCCGCACCGGGATCTTCAGGAAGGCGTTCACCCTTACACAGCATCCTTTGAGAAGGCGGTGTTGAACGGTCAGGCCGCCGCGCGCATGGGCCTTCAGTTGAAGCGCCAGGGCTTTTCGCCCGACGTTATTGTCGCGCATTCCGGTTGGGGGCCCGGCTTTTACATGAAAGACGTTTGGCCGGACGCAAAGCTGGTCGGGTATTTTGAATGGTACTATCAGCCGAACGGGCCGGACGTCGCATTCCTCTCCGACACGCCGCAGAGCGAAGACGAACTGCTACGTACACGTTCAAGAAATGCGCCAATCCTTATGGATTTGGGGCACGGAGATTGGGGCATCTGCCCCACCCGTTGGCAGGCGTCCCAGTTTCCAGAACTGTTCCAGTCCCGGATGACGGTGCAGCATGACGGCGTCGATACGGAGCTTTACGCGCCGATTGAAGGCGCCAAGCTGCGGCTGCCATCTCTCGACTTAAGCGACGCCGCTGAAATCGTCACTTATGTGGCCCGCGGCATGGAGCCCTATCGCGGCTTTCCGTCATTCATGGCCGCCATGGAGACGCTGCAAAAAGCCCGGCCACAGACTCATGTGGTGATCGTGGGGGCAGATCGCGTCGCCTACGGAAAGCAGCCCAAGGATGGCAAGTCATACAAGACCCGGGCCCTCGAAGACCTAGAGCTCGATCCCGCGCGGACCCATTTTACGGGCTTGTTGCCGCGCGGTCAGTATAGGTCTGTTCTGCAAGCCTCCTCCGTTCATGTGTATTTGACCGCGCCGTTCGTCCTTTCATGGTCGATGATGGAGGCCATGAGCGCAGGGTGTCTACTGATCGCCTCTGATACAGCGCCTGTGCGTGAATTGATAGAAGATGGGCGCAACGGCCTGCTGGTGGATTTCTTTGATACCGACGCGATCGCGGCGCGTGTCGGCGAGGCGTTGGACGCAGGTTCGGCCATGGCTCCGCTCCGCAGGGCCGGCCGCGAAACCATCATCCGCAGCTATGACGCGCGGCGCCTCCTGAAACAAAGACGCTTACTGATTGAATCAGTGGCCGAGGGCCTAATCCCGCGCGGGAGCTAAGACAGCTTTTGAACGCAGCAGTTGCGTCCAATTCGCATTAGCAATTAGGGCGTGCTTCACTTTTGATCAGTGACGCCCAAACGCAAGGCGATCAGCCGCCCATAACGCACGGGTGGCGTGTTTCAAGGCGGCATGGCCTCTGTCATTTTACTGTCGCCGTTCCTGGTTATAGAAATTCATGGTTAACGGGAGGACCACTCGTCAATGTTCTGTGCACAGAATGTGCCGGTTCACTGGCGAACTATCTATGTCATTTAGATCTGGGGGATTTTCGAATGAAGTTATCGAACCGGCTTGCCGCCGGCGCGGCTGTGTCTGCGCTGAGCGCATTTTACGGAGGCGCCGCCAGCGCCCAGGACATCACGACCGCCATTCGCGGCGTCGTCACTGGGCCGGATGGCGCGCCACTGGCGGGTGAAAGCGTTATTGTAACGGATACGCGGACTGGGGTCCGTCGCTCGGTCACCACAAATTCCGCTGGGGGGTTCACCGTCGGCGGCCTTGAATCGGGCGGCCCATTCACCATTCGGGTCGAATCCGACCAATACCAAGATGAGTTAATTACGGACGTTTTCACCAGCTTGGGCCGCACCGCTGACTTCAATATCTCTCTGGGCGCGATTTCGGCCGGTACTGAGGAGATCGTCGTCACCGCCTCAGCGTCGAGCTTCACGCAGCTGGCGATCGGTCCGAGCGCGTCATTCGGCCTTGAAACGCTGCAGAACGTGCCGTCCATTAGCCGCGGCATTCGCGACACCATCCGCCTTGATCCTCGCGTCTCCATCGACCGCTCAGACGGGGGCAACGGCACGGGCATCTCGTGTCTTGGCGGCAACAACCGGTTCAACGCCTTCACCATTGATGGTGTGCGGAACGAGGACGCATTTGGTCTCAACTCCTCCGGTTTCCCATCCCGGAATACCCTACCGATCCCGTTCGACGCTATCCGCGAGACGTCGGTCGAATTCTCGCCTTACTCCGTTGAATACGGCCAATCGACGGGCTGTCAGATCAACATTGTCACCAAAGGCGGCACCAACGAGTTTCACGGCAGCGCCTTCGGCGTCTTCAACAGCGACGGCTTAACGGGCTCCAAGTTGGAAGGCGACAATGTCGGCGGCGACCCGTTCAACGACTGGAACTGGGGCGCGGAGATTGGCGGCCCAATCATTAAAGATAAGCTGTTCTTCTATGCGGCTTACGAAGAAGTCCAAGACGGCGGCGACCAGCAAGAAGACGGCCCGCTCGACGGTAACTTTGCCAATCCAATCAATGGCCTTACGACGGCGGAAGCAAATCAGATCGGCAGCATTATCGAAGATACCTATGGCTTTCAGACCGGCGGCATCGCGACGATCCTCCCGGAAGAGAGCCGCCGGATCCTCGGCCGGGTCGACTGGAACATCACCGACAATCACCGCGCCGCTTTCACCTACTCGCGTTTGCGGGAGTCCAACATTGAGCCGGACGATTTCGGCTTCGACTCAGACTTCACCTTCGCCAACACGTTCGAAGAGGAAGGCTCGGAAGTTGAGACCTACTCAGTCCGCGTATTCTCCCAGTGGACAGACGCCTTCTCGACTGAGTTTCGCGCCTCGCGCAACGACAAGCAGGACCTGCAAGGCCCCGTCGGCGGCGGCGAAGCTCAGAGCGGCAATCCAATTCCGCGGTTTGAAACGATCTTCGACAGCGGCCGGACGGACGCGAACGGCATCCCGATTGAGCCGATTAACGTCCTAAATGGTCCTGGTCAGTTCCGGTCGGCAAACGACCTCCGCGTTCAGATCGATCAGATCAAAGGGAAGGGCGAGTACCTGTGGGGCAACCACACCTTCACGGCTGGTTACGAGCTTGATCAGTTGGATGTGTTCAACCTGTTCGCTGTCAATGCCACGGGCACATTCGAGTTCGCATCGCTTGAGGATCTGGCGGCGGGTCAGGCGTCGTTCATCAGCGGCACTGGCTCTTTCACGGGCGACATCAATGATGCCGCGGCATCGTTCTCTCGCTCGATCCACACGCTGTATATTCAAGATGAATGGCAAATCACGCCTGCGCTCACGCTGACAGCTGGTCTGCGCTACGATTTCTATGAATCAAGCGACAATCCAACTGAGAGTCAGGCGTTCGTCGATCGCTACGGATTTACGAATTCCACGGGTTTCGATGGGTTGGACATCTTCCTACCGCGCTTTGGGTTCAACTATGAACCGAACACGAACTTCTTTGGCACTACCGTCTTCCGCGGCGGCGCCGGCATCTTCTCGGGCGGCGATCCGAGCGTTTGGTTCTCCAATGCGTTCTCGAACTCCGGCGGCAACCAGGCTGACGCCGAGTTCTTCTTGAACGAAGTGACTGCGGACTCGCTCTGTCAGCCCGAAGACTTTAACGTTCTGGGCGCCAACGGGTTCGAATTCCCGACCTGTTTGACGAACGCTCAGATCGCGGCGGCCAACC
Source organism: Pseudomonadota bacterium (assembly GCA_038747965.1). Taxonomy (GTDB): domain Bacteria; phylum Pseudomonadota; class Alphaproteobacteria; order Caulobacterales; family Parvularculaceae; genus JBCDJH01. Next base: position 1,697 of record JBCDJH010000138.1, on the reverse strand, counting down.
AAGGCAATGGTCGAACCGACGCGATTGATCCGAATTTCGAGCTTCCGTCGATCGTTCGCGGTAGCTTCGGCTTGACGCACTTTACGGACTTCGGCGGCGCCGCCGGCGGCTTCTTCGACGACTGGACAATCCAACTGGATGTGATCCACTCCCGTCGTCGGAACGCGCCGGACTTTGTTGATTTGACGCTGACGCCAACAGGCGAACTGGCGCCGGATGGTCGGCCGCTCTTTAACGCCGTCGATCCGTTGCTTCCGGGCTGTGACGCCGAGTTCCTCGGCCCGCGCGTCGGCTTCAGTGGCGACGTTTCGCAGGGCGGCCCGTGCGACGCCGGCGGCAACGACCAGGACATCCTGCTGACCAACACCAATGGCGGTGGTTCGACGACACTGTCGGCGATCTTCGCCAAGTCGTTTGATTATACGACGCCGGTCATCAACACGCCGGGTGCGTTTGACTTGAGCGTTGGCTACGCTTTCACCAACGCGAAAGATCGCAACCCGACGACAAGCTCAACGTCCACGTCCAACTTCGAAGAGGTCGCTGTCGAGATCATCAACGATCCGGCATTGGCGCCAACGCAGTTCTTCGACGACCACAACATTGTTATTGGCGCCACGTTTACTCAAGAATTCGTTCCTGAGTTCCCAACCCGCTTAAGCCTCTTCTTCCAGGCCCGTTCGGGTCGCCGGTTCAGCGCAGCCTACGATAACAATACGCCAACCCAGCTTTTTGGGGATAGCGACAACGAGGAGCGGAACCTTTTCTATATCCCCGATGGTGGCGCTCTGAACGTGGCCGGCGCGTTCGTGCCTTCAATTGATACGACGAACTTCACTGGCACGGTCGCGGGTTACCTCCCGACGAACGATCCGATTGTGGGCATCGGCGCCGAACAGGAATACGTCAACGGCGTCGCCATAGGAAACCCGACGCAAGACCTTGACGTTGAAGGGCTGAACCAAGCCTTAGCGGATCTTGGCGTTGCGGGTTCAAATGGTCGAATCAGTCGTCGGAACGAGTTCAAGGATCCGTGGTTCAAGGATCTTGACATTCGCTTCCAGCAAGACCTTCCAGGTGCGCTTCCTGGCCATCGTCTCCGCGCATTTATCGACATTGAGAACTTCCTTAACCTCATCGACGACGGTAGCAACGTGTTCCGCGAGCAAGACCGTGGCGACGTTGGGGAGGCGGTTCCTGTTGTTGACGCGTCGGTCCAGGATGGCGTCTACGTTTACTCAAATCTGCAAGACAACATTCGCGAATTCGACCGCGATATCGAAGACTCGGTTTGGGCTGTTCAGTTCGGTCTTCGTTACGAATTCTAATTGGTCGGCGCGGCTTTAACGCCGCGCCGCCTTTTCGTTTGTAGCGTTGGTTGCGTGAAGGGGCGGCTTTGGCCGCCTCTTCTTTTTGTAGTTCCGAAGTCCGCGCTCGGGGCCTCATGAAAAAACCCCGCTCCTGAGGAGCGGGGTTTTTGTGTATTGATCAGTGCTGCGCGTTACTCGGCGGTAACGCTGGCCTTAGGATCAGAACGCCTCGGCCGGGAGCGCCATCATGCTGTCCGCGCCCTACTTAATTTTGGCGAGATGGGCTTCTGTGTCCGGCAACATGCGTTCCAATAAATAGCGGCCGGTGGTGAGCTTGTGATCATAATAGGGATCGCCTTGCCCGCCGTTCGATTTCTTGGCGAGGGC
>JBCDJH010000137.1:0-6178 GCA_038747965.1 Pseudomonadota bacterium | reverse complement strand
CGCGAAGGGCGACCCAGTTCACTGCGTCACGGGAAATCGGGACCGATTTTCGGACGTTCAGCCAATAACTTGGACGCGGCCTATGCCTACATTACTGGCCACACGCACCCATAAACAGCTGCTGGCCTTTTGGGAGGACCGCTCATGCCGTACGACACTACCGATGAAACGCAGCGCCATTTCGAAGACGTCGCGCCGTCGACCAGCTATGTCGGGAAGGTAAAACGCGGAACGGCGGACTACCTAAAGCGCAAGAGCCGGTCGTTGCTTGGTCGCTTGCCGGGCCTGGGTAAGCTCCGCGCAGAAAATGAGAAGCCGCAGCTTCAAGTGCTCTCCTCTCAAAGCGGCTTCATGGCCGATTGGTACAAGAAAGACTTCGGCGCGCCCGACAAGCCAAACTCGCTGCAGGACATTCCGTGGGACTATGTTGAGGAGAACCAGGAAAACATCCCGTTCTACGGCTTGCGCGAATATTGGTATCCGGCCGCCCTCTCGCACGAACTTAAACACAACGAGCACAAGGCGGTTAAGCTTCTCGGCGACAATATCGTTCTGTTCCGCGACAAGGACGGCAGCCCGTGCGCTTTGGAGAATCGCTGCCCCCATCGCAACGCTCTCCTCACCCTCGGCCAGGTCAATGTGTGGGAGATCGGGACGATCACCTGCCGCTACCACGGCATGACGTTTAACAAACACGGCGAGTCCGTCGCTTTTCTGGCGGATGGCGCCGACAGCCCGGCCTGCGGCAAGATCAAAGCCACCGCCTATCCGGCCGAAGAGGTCGGCGGCGTCATCTGGGTCTATATGGGCGTCAAGGATCCCAAGCCATTCCTCGATTCCATGCCCCACGCGCGGGAGGTGATGAAGGACGGCGTACTCGTCCGGAACCGGATGACCGTGCCCTACAGCTATCTCAATCAGCTCGACAACACCGTCGATATGACCCATGTCGGCTGCTTGCACCGCACCTGCTACCTTTTCGGCGACCAGAAGATGGGCGGCGGCGTCGCCTATGAAGAGCACGAGGGCGGCGGGCTTTACGCATCGTTGGATGAAGTCGGCGGCCACGGCGGGACCAAAGCCATCGACGACATCCGATGGTACATGCCAAACCTCGTTTATCACGGCGAAGAATTTATGGAGGGCGGCGTGAACGGCCTCTGGTTCTGGTTCGTACCGGACGACATCGGCTCCTTCACCGCTTGGATGATCGGCTCAATCAAGACGGAAAAGGTCGGCAAAACGAAGGCCAAAATGATGGCGACCATGCTGACGAAAGCGCTGCAATCGGACGTTTTGCCAGGCATGGCGTGCTTCATCGGCGGGGACGCGCCGATGCAGTTGTCACAAGGGCGTGTCGTGCGCTGGGACCAGGAGCGCTTAGCGCGGACCGACCGGGCCGTCGTGAAAGTCCGCCATATGATGAAGACGGCGTTTAAGGAGGAGCAAGAGGAGCGCCGAAAACGCGGCCTCGACCCTCTGGCGCACCGCGTCCGGCGCAAATACGAACCGAGCTAAGTTCGCGAACCGCCCGGACGTCCGCCCGACTTGCATTGATCTGCGGCCGAAATCTCACCATCATGATGCGCATGGTGATTTCGCCGCTCCGGGCGCGCTCATTCAACTGTCCATCTGAGACGCCGTTCGTCGCCGCTCGCCGGGAGGGGGCTGCGTGAGCGTTCCCAATATTCGGGTGACCGATCTTGAGGCGGGCCTCGCCATTCTGCGGCCCGGCGTGCGGTATGAGGCGTCGGGCCAGCCCTTTTCCGCCGCCTATAACCCGGAGACCGGCCCCATCACCCTCGCGATCGAAGGCAAACCGTCGTTCGTGGTGGAGCAGGGCGGTCATTGCAGCTTACCGACAGGCGTTCGGCATTTCATCTACGCCGGCGCGATTGATCGGCCGCCCTCCACCCTCCCGGTGACGCCGCTTGAGCCGCCGTTCGGCCGGGAAGACCTTCAAGCGCCAGGCGAAGGGGCGCGAATCTTCGCCGCTCGCATGCCGACCACGACCAATCCGCTGCCGGACATCGTACCGGAGGTCATCACCTTTACGGCCGCAGAGTTCGCCGAAGAAAGCCAGCTGGACCTGGTGTTCAAGCTCATCCGCGACAATTCCTTGAGGCCGAAGGAGGATCGAACCCATATCACCCATCGCCTGGCGGAGATCGCAGCGATCATTTTGCTGGAGCATGTCCTCAACAGTCTGAAAAGCGATGGCCTCAACGCCGCGCCGGGCGTGGGCGATCCTCAGATTCGCCGCGCGCTCCTCGCCATCCATGAAGGCCGCAGCGAGGACTGGACGCTAGAGCGGCTGGCGAAAGAAGCGGGGCTCAGCCGCTCCGTCTTCGCCGAGCGGTTCAAGAAACTCCTCGACCAAACGCCGATGGAGTACCTCACCCGGGTGCGCATGGCTCAAGCTACGCGATTGCTGCGCACGAACGATCTGTCCGTCTCAGAGATTGCATTTCAATCCGGGTACCAATCAGATGCATCCTTTCACAAGGCCTTCAAGCGCATGATCGGCGTGAGCCCGAACGTCTACCGCCGCAACCATTTGAAAGGCGATTAACCAGCGCCAGTGGGCGGACCAGCCGCCGCAATATTGCAGCGCACAAACGAATGTCGACCGCGTACGCAACCGCGGAGCGAGCTGTCTCCCCGACCGAACGGCCCACCCGGAGAAACGTCCGGAAGTTTTGTCGCAGCGTCTGGTGGCGCTGTCCGTTCCCCCGAACCGGACCAATCTTTTGCTAAGAGCTACAAGGCAGCGTCTCACTTGGCGCTTCGCGCGTCTCGTTTCGGGTTCGGCCGCCCGGTGCGATGCGTGTGTTGGCTGAGTGTTCAAAAGACAACAAGAAAAAGATGTGTATAGGGAGGACGATGATGGCGAAATCGCTTATCACGACGACGGCTATCCTAAGCGTACTTGCCGGAGTGGCGAGCGCACAGGAGATTCGCGAAGAACTGGTCATCACGGCGCAAAAGCGCGAACAGGCGCTGTCGGATGTTCCGATCGCTGTCTCGGCCTATACAGCGGACGATCTGAACGAAGCCCGCGTCGATGACCTGACGGACCTTCAGCTGATCTCCCCCAATCTCACCGTGCGCGCCGAACAACGGCCGACGGCGACCTCCTTTATTATTCGCGGTCTCGGCACCACATCGGTCGGGAATTTCGAACAATCCGTTGGCGTCTATATCGACGGCGTATTTCGCGGCCGTCCTGGCGCAGCGCTGCAAGATCTGATCGACATCGACCGTGTCGAGGTTTTGCGCGGCCCTCAAAGCACCATCTTTGGCCGGAACAATTCCGCCGGCGCCGTCAACATCACCACCGCCAAACCCTCATATGAATATGGCGGCTCCTTTGACGCAACTTATGGCAGCGACAACGAAGTGCGCGTTCGCGGTTCGTTGACGGGCCCGTTGATCGAGGACCGCATCGCGTTCCGCATCTCCGCCAGCCACAACCAGAATGACGGCCGGATCGACAACGCCCTTGGCCCGGACGCGAACGCGACCAACCGCGAGACCTTCCGTGGACAGCTACTGTTTGATTTGACGGACGCAACCTCCCTACGCTTGATCGGCGACTATTCCGAGGCGGAAGACCGCTGCTGCATCGGCCCCTTGGTCTTTGCAGCCGACGCCGACTTAGGCCCAGGCGTTCCCGGCATGGCCCCTCCGGGCGGCCTCTTCGGCGGCACGTTGCCCAACAACGGCGTCGGAACGCTAACCACTATCAACGGGGTCAGCGGAACCCAATTCGATCCCTTCGACCGCGAGATTGCGACAACGGACGATTTCGGCGAGGACAGCGAAAACGCTGGCGTCTCCGCCGAGCTCAACCACGACTTCGGTGTGGTGAATCTCACCACCATCGCATCCTATCGCCATTTCAAATCCGATCCGGACACGTTATTTGAACCGGTCGACGCCTTGTCGAACCTGTTGACGTCCCCCGCGCGCGAAATAGACGAGCTGTCCGTTGAGGTGCGCCTCGCCAACTCTGAGCCCGGCCTTATTGATTGGCTCACGGGCGTTTACTATTTCGACCAGGACATCGAAGAGGACCGCGAAGTCTCGGGTGACTTCTTCGGCGGCGTGTTCTTCGCCAACGAGGCGGACTTCGACGCCACCAGTATCGCCGTGTTCGGCCAAGCGACAGTGAATGTCACCGATCGCTTCGATATCACCGGCGGCTTGCGCTATCTCAGCGAGGACATCAGCGCCGACATCACCTCGTCTGGCGCCTTCGCTTTGCCCGGCGGGGCTGGTAATGGCTCGAACTCGGCCGACAACGACGCCTTTATGGGCTCGGGCTCTATTGGCTATGAAGTCGCCGACTTCGGCAACATCTACGCCCGCTACGCTCGCGGTTACAAGTCGGGCGGCGTGGACCTCGCGCCCTTCTTCGTCACCGTCGCCGACCTTGACTTTGAGCCGGAAACGGTCGATTCCTATGAAATCGGCGGTAAGCTGAACTTCTGGGACCGTCGACTCACCTTGAACACTGCCGTTTTTTATCAGGAAGCCCAAGATCTCCAGGTCCAAGCCTTTAACGGCGTGGCGTTCAGCACGTTGAACGCGGCCCGGGTGGAAACCTATGGCGTTGAGATTGAATACACGCTGACACCGACTGACCGCATTCTGCTCTCCGGCGGCGTCACCTTTCTCGACGCGGAGTATGGCAGCTTCGAGAACGCGCCCGGACGCTTCGCAGAGGACGGCACGGTTCAGGACCTCACCGGCGAGACGCCGCTGCTGTCGCCGGACTGGACGATCACGGGTTCAGCTCAATACACCCACCCGCTCGACGCGATCGGCTGGGAAGTCAAAGGCCGGATGGATTATCGCTTCACCAGCGAACACACCACCGATCTGCAGAACAATGATCTGTTTGCGAATGACGCGACGTTCGTCCTCAATTTAAGTCTGCAACTCTATCAACCGGAGAGCGGCTTCGGTTTGCAACTGTTTGGACGGAACGTGACGAACGAAGGCGTTATCGTCTCGGGTAACGAAACGCCGTTCACCAATAGTGGATATGCGTTCGTGAACGATCCAGCCACCTGGGGCGTCACGGCGTCCTACCAATTCTAAGCTCCCAGCGCCTCGCGCTGACCCGGGCCTCCCCAACTACGGCGCCGCTCTGAGCTTTCGCTTGGGGCGGCTTTTTTTTGCGCAGTCGCGGACGGAGCGCTGTAGCGGAGCTGAGTATCAGACACGGGCGCCTGGGACGCCTACATGGCGCATGGCATGGCTGAGCGCTTTTGATCCTTCCGCTGTTTCGCCTGATCGACCTTCATCCCGCCATACTCCTTCCGCTAGGGATAGTATGTCGCTTGCGTCACACCGGTGCGACGCACGGCCTCGCCAACACCAACGCCTTCGGCAAGCGGCGCCTAAGCTTCACGCAGCTTCGCAATAGTCTTTTCCGTTTCGTTGTGCTTCGCGCCCGTAGCTCTTCTCCTTTGAACACGCCATTCTTCCTCTCAAGGTGGCCGCGTTCAGTAGGCCCGGGTCACACCCATCTTGGGTCGAAGAATGGCTTGTTTATGGGGAGGGCGTTGTTGGTGCGAAGCGATGCAAACCCAAATAGGCGCTCTCGAAACTCCGTCACGCGGACGTTGTTTTGACCGAAGGTGGCCGCGTCTGCGAAGTCTTCTAGCGGCTCCGCGTGGCCCGGGCGATACGCCACCCCTCGCAGAAGTAGTCCGAAAGCTGTAGATCGAACAAGCGATGCCGTTTGAGGGGCTCCATCTAAAGGAGAATTGCTCTTCTCGTTAGCTGATTGGAACGTTCAATTTGCACTGTTCCCCTGCCTACGCTCAGAGTTTACCCGATCCTCTGGGTAACATCCCTATTCTCCTCGTTAGGGAAATCACTACTAGGCCTTTGAGCTCGCTGTATTTGGCGAGATTCCCCTACAAAACCTCTTGGAGCAGGGAATTTGGCCGGAGAGCGGTTCGGGAATAGCGGTGTCTACCACCACTCCATCATCATTTCATCACCGATTATACTTCTCAGCCGTTTTTTCCTTGTTTTTCAAGGTTGGGCGCGGCGTGGAGAGCGAAAAACACGATGATGTTACCGCATAGGCCCGATTTTCAGGATTCTCTCTAGGGTTTTAGATCTATTGGATAATTGGTTTCTGCTCAGATTTTCCAATTAT
>JBCDJH010000136.1:0-6200 GCA_038747965.1 Pseudomonadota bacterium | reverse complement strand
CGAACCGATCACAAGCAGAGCGCCGGATTTCATAAGATCCCTAATGGGCCACACGCGGCGCATGCGCGTCTCACCGATCTCGCGCCCAATATCGTCCATAATCGGCGACGGCATCCAAAGATAGGGCGAGACCTCGAACGTTGCGCCGATCGCGGCGGCGCGGGCGACATCCGCCTCATCAACGAATGTACAGTGCCCGACGCTGTGGCGCAGACCGCTGTCGCCATTCGCCGCCCGCGCGGCCTCAATGGCGTTGAGCCCGGCGCGGACGGCGGCGTCCCCCGCTGCATGGAACTTCACGGTGAGGCCCATGGCGTCGAACTTTGTCACGCCTGTGTTGAGGGTGTCCTGATCAACCAACAACAGGCCGTATTGGCTGGCCTCATCATCGCGGCCTTCCATTGGACGCTCATAGGGCTCAAGCATCGCGGCGGTGTGGCTGTCCGTCGGTACGCCGTCGAGGAAAATCTTGACGCAATCAAAGCGCACATCGGCGATCGTCTCCGTCGACAGCCGCCCAATCGCTTCTTCGGTTTCGGGCGCGCTGGGGTCCCACGTCATGCAGACGCGCGTTCGGTGCGGCAGCGCCCCCTCGTTTCCTAGCGCTTCGTAGGCGGCGAATTCTTCGTCGTAGCCGCCAACGAAGCCATGCGCAGCCTCCGTATACGCGGTGATCCCGTAGGAGAGCATCTCTTGTTGCGCCCATAGAAGCGCGTCCCTCAGCGCATCGACGGGAGGCGCCGGAACAAAGCTTCTGACGAGACCGATCGCCGTCTCGCGCAAAACGCCGGTGGGCTCGCCGTCGGCGTCTCGCTCAATGATGCCGCCTGGCGGGTCCTCCGTCGCGGCCGTGACGCCGGCGATCGCCAGGGCGGCGCTATTGGCTAAAGCGCTGTGCCCGCTCGTATCGGTGAGAAGGATTGGCGTTTCGCCAGAAACAGCGTCGACCATTTGGCGATTGGGAACCTCGCCGATGGTCGCCGCATCCCATTGGCCGCCGGTGACCCATGCGCCGTCCGCCGCGCCCTGCGCGCAAGCGGCGACCCGCTCCTGCAATTGCGGCAACGTCGAGCCCTGAGGAATGAAACACTCCGTCTGCCGAACGCCGCCGAAAATAGGGTGCACGTGCATGTCATGAAGGCCGGGCATAACAACGTCTCCCGCCAAATCGATGGTTTGTGTTTCGGGGCCGACAAAGGGCTCCATTGCGGCGGCGTCGCCGACCGCGACGATCGACCCGTCGCGAACAGCTAAAGCGCCGACCCACCCGTCCGGCGTCTTGACCGCGCCGTTTCGAAGCACGAGGTCCGCGGCGACAGGCGCCTGCTCGGGCGGCGCCTCGCTCAAGGCGTCAGGGGCGGTTTCTTCTCCCCCGCAGGCCCCCAGGGCCAAAGACAAGAGGGCGACGAGGGGGGAGAGACAAAGGAAACGGCGCATCGATCAATTATCCACAAACGGCCAGTGTTGCAGGCTAGATTATTCCTCCGCCAACCGATTGGCGAAACTGGCCAGTCCGCCCATGACGGCGGATGTGAGACAGCGATGGCGCCGCCGCCCTGCGACCGATATGCTGAGGGCTTGCGAGTAACGAAGAGTGCAAGTGTCATGCGAACGATATCAACCGGCGCTGCGTTGGCGCTTACGTTGGGCGCGGCCGTCGCGTCGGAAGCGGCTGAGCCAGATCCCGTGACGCACTGTGCGCAGACAAGCGCAGACGCCGCCGCTGAAATCGACTGCTTGCGGCGCGTTATCCGCGACCTGTTGCTGGAAACCTACGCTGAAGCCTCGGCGCCGCCCGCGCGCGCCGCCTCGCCAATGGACGCGGCGACGGAGGAAGCCCCGTCCCCCGAAGCGGCCCCAGAGGCGGCCCCAGAGGCGGCCCCAGAGGCGGCCCCGACCGCTGCCCCCGACCTCGGCGCTGAGCAAGTCGAACGACGCGCTCGGCGCACAGAAAAGAGCGCCGAAGAGAGCGACGAAGACAGCGACACCGGCGCCCGCTCCGAGGAGACGCCGCAAACGATCATCACGCGCGTTGTTGACTTTGATCGCAACGCCAACGGGCAATTGATCCTCGTCTTGGAGAACGGGCAGGTTTGGAAACAGCGCGCTGGCGACGCCCGAACGGTTCGACTGAAAAGGCATGAAAAGCCGCAGGTCGAGATCCGAAAAGGCGCCCTGAGCGGTTATCGAATCAAGTTCCTCGAAAAAGGCCGAACGATTACGGCGGAGCGCCTCCAGTAAACGTTCAACACAAAAAAGGCGGCGCTCCCATGCGGAAGCGCCGCCTCTTGATCAACCGACGGATGGCTTAAAAAGCGATCCGCGCGTTGGCGAAAAAGGACCGGCCGAACAGGTCGTAGCCCGTACCCGTCACCACATTGACGTTCTGCGGCGCGCCGACGCCAAAGTCGACCAGCGGCGGATCGCGATCGGCCACGTTGTTCACGCCCACTGTGAACGTGACCTCATCCCGTTCAAACGTGAGAGCGACATCGTGGTACCAGACCGGGTCCACAAAATCGACGGGCCGCGAAAGCTGGCCGGTCACATCCTCCGAAAACGGAGCGAAGCCCGAGATCAGCGTTGGGTCCTGTTGCTGAGCGCCAATGCGGCGGCTGTTCAACGATAAGCGGAAGTCGCTCCAGAACAGCACCGCCGTGTTGTTCAGGCGAAACTTCGGAGACCCGATCTCGCCCGCATTGTCGTCGCGCGGCGCTGTCGGGAACACCTGCTCTTCCTGCTCCAACTGATAGGCGACGGTCGTCGCCATGCTGAAGAACATGGGGATGCCCGCTGGCGCGAGAAAAGGCAGATCCGCGCCGAAAGCGGTGGTGATGTCAAATCCGCGCGCCGTGATCTCACCCACATTCACGAATGAACTGTCGATGGTCTCGATGCCGTCATTCCGGCCGCCCGCCGTACCCTGCGTCCGGGTGATGCGTCCACAGAATGGACTGGTGAGGCCGGGGAAATCCGGATTCAAGTAACAGTCATTGACCAGAAACACCGGATCGAGCTCGCGGACGGTGTTGTTGATCTTGATGTCGTAGTAACTCCCGGCGATGGAGAACTGGAACGCGTCATACCAGGGTTGCTCCAAAATCGCTGTGATGGTGAATGTGCGCGACGTTTCCGGATCAAGATCTCCGCTGCCGCCGGAAATGAGGCCCACGCCGATATCGCCAAACTCGCCGAGCGGGGTCGTATCGCCAAGCCCATTGCCGTCGCTGTCGGTGATGGCGACACCGTCAGCCGCGCAATTGCTGATGAGATTGACGAAGACGGGGTCGCTATCGTCTCCGCCAGCGGCGATAAGCGCGCCGGCCAGATTGTCATCGGTGCAAGGATCGATCGCCCCGCCGATACCGCCAACCTGCTGGGCCAGGAAGGACTCACGAAGGTTCGGCGCCCGGAACGAGGTGCCATACCCGCCAGAGAGTGAGAACCACTCGACCGGCTTGTACTGAACGCGCGACCGGAAGGTGAGATCATCGCCGAAGTTCGTTTCGTCCGTGTAGCGTAAGGCGCCGTCAATGTTCAGAAGCTCAATGCCGGGACGACCCGTGATCAACGGAATGTCGATCTCGGCGAACACCTCGTTGAAGTTCCGGGCGCCCTGGGTCAGGCCTTCGATGGACGCGCCAAGGCCAACGCCTTGTGTGCCCGTGAAGTCCCCAAACGAGTCGATGATGTCGCGGCGGAACTCATATCCGAGACCCACCTGGATGTCGCCGCCCCATGGGGATTGCGCGAGCCGCCCTTGAAGGAACCCGAAGCCCACATACTGTTCGATGGCCGTTCGGTTGTTCCGCTGCGCGATGAGATAATCACGCTCCTCCTGACTGGAGAATGTGCCCTCGCCGAATTCGCCGCCGGAATAAAGCGTCGGGCTCGCCGCGTTGAACGGCACGCACTGGACGGGCGAAAGAGAGCCGTCAAACTGAAGCTCGGGCACTTGGTCAAAACCTGGGATGCCGCAGGTGACGCGGCCATCCGTCAGCTGAGCGACGCCGCGAATGGACTGGATGAAGTGCGGCTCAAAGATCGTCGGTTCCGCGACGAACCCAGTGCCTCGGTCGTAACTGAAATAGGTATCGTACGTCCAATCGTTGTCGCCGAACCAACCGACGTCGATGTCTCCTCGGAAGCCAGCGACGATCCGGATCTGCTCCAACTCCACATTGAAACGCTGCTGCAGATCTTCAATCGTCAAGATGGGCTCATACCCTGCCCCATCGAAGGGGTTGAACGGATTGTCGACAAACACTGGCGCGCCAGCCTCAATGACCTGAAGGCCCGTGGTTGCGTCAACCAACGGAATATCCGCCGGAATCTGAGGGAAAATGACGTTCGGCGAGGCTTGGATCGACGTGTTCTGTCGATTGAGATAGAGCCCTTCGAAGTAGAACTGGCTCTCAGAGCCGAACAGCTCGAAATCCACCTCACCGTTCGCGACCAACGACAAGCGCTCAAGATCGCCCACCAGGTCCGCCTGCCGGCGCTCTTCGGAATCGTTATAGGCTGGATTGGAAAGGATGGACGGCGTCGGGTTCACGGCCGACGTGAAAGTTGAGAAGTTCTGAATACCCGCGTCGCTGGTCCCTTCCGTGAACCGGAAGAGGGCGAAGCCCGGGAACAGATCGAACGATGATGTGGCGTTGGTTGGCGTGCCGAGCACAAAGCCAAAATTGTCCGAGGCGCCTGTCGGCAACCCGCCAATCCCGAAGGGATCGACCACGTCGCCCGCTTCGTTTACCCGAATGAACCGCGTGCTGGGCGCGGAGTAATCGCGGTCCCCGATCAGAACGCGCTGGCGATCGAAGTATTCCGCCGCGAACGTAACGCGCGCCCGGTCGCCTTGCGCGCCGGCAATCGCGCCGATCTGATACTGGCGTCCACCATCCGCTTCAGGCTCCGCGAAGTTTCCCGAAAACTCGACACCCTCAAAATCTGTACGCAGAATCACGTTGACGGTGCCTGCGACCGCATCCGCGCCGTAGACCGACGACCCCGCGTCGGTTGATATCTCAAGCCGCTCAACCATCGAGAAGGGAATGAGGTTGATGTCGGGCTGCGACGGCGCGCCCCGCACGCCCGTAGCGGCCAGCCGCCGGCCGTTCACCAAAACCAGCGTCCGCTCCGGCCCAAGGCCGCGCAACGAAACGTTGGAGGACCCCGCCCCGCCCGGCGGCAGCGACCCAATAGAGCCGCCCACGCCGCCAGGGCTCGTGTCCCGGCTCTGGTCGATTTGCGCCCCGTTCGCGACAACAGCCCGCGACAGCAATTCCTGCACAGACGTCACGCCGATGTCTCGCGCGTCGTCCACCTCCAACACGCTGAGCGGCGATGGACTGGTGAACTCATTTTTCCGCAGGCGCGAGCCCGTTACGAGCACTTCGTCAGCTGCGCTGTCCACAAAGTCTTCAGCGCTGGGCGTGGGGACGGCTTCGACATCCTCGCCTTCCAAAGCCGCATCGTCTTGCGCCATCGCCGCGCTTGCGAGCGCCAACACGCTGACGCCCAAAGCGGAACAAACCGCACGCCGCTTCCGAACGCTCCTTGCTTGAATATTCACTCATCCCCTCCGTTTGTATTGCGTAGCTCAGGCAGACTCTGTACGATCCGATAACTGTATATCGGCACCGGTTCGTACGCCCCTCAGCATTCAGCTTTACGCCGGTATTTGGAAATGTCTTGTCATAACTGGCCAAGTTCGACGGCGCGAAAGCGACCTATCAGGAAGGCCATAAAATGCGGCGGGTTATGATCTCTAGATCAAAGTTCGCTGCGTGGTTTTTTGCAGCGGGTTAAGGCCCTTTAACTTTCAAGTTCGTATTAAGTGCGATTGTTCGAGGCGTCTGAAACGCAGCGAACAACGCAAGCGTTGAGGCGGCGCAACTTCGTGAGATATTTATCTTTATACGGTGTTACTATTAGGGTAGCACTAATCGACGCCGTCTTTGAAGTACGCGTCGGCTGATATTGGCGCAGCGCTGTCGCCTAGAAGCAACGCGGTGGCTCAACGTAACCGCGACAGACTGCGTCAAAAACCGGCTGAGGGCCTTAAAAGGACGCGCACTCAGACGATCCTTGCTTACGCGAAATCATGTATAGTGGGCGGCGTCGCCCTTTGCCCGTCAAACGAGATAAGGCGATTGATCTTGCCCTCATGGCTAGAGATTTGAGGAAAGGCGCCCGCT
>JBCDJH010000135.1:0-6226 GCA_038747965.1 Pseudomonadota bacterium | reverse complement strand
GTGATGATGGTCGAGCAACCTCCGATGGCGCTCCATAACGAAGTGCTCATTGATGTGCGCGCGGCGGGCGTCAATCCGTTCGACTGCAAAATTCGGAAGGGCATGTTCGAACGTATTTTCCCGCGCCCGTTCCCATTGGTGCCGGGAACTGACTTCGCTGGCGTGGTGGTCGAAAAGGGCTTTGATGTTTCTGAGCTCGAAGTGGGCGACAAGGTTTACGGTCTGCTTGATCCTGGCCGCTTTGGCACCTATACGGAGAGAACCGTGTCCCTCTCTTACGCCGTGCGCCGCATGCCAAGCAATTTGAGCTTTGAGGAGGCGGCAAGCATCCCGATGGGCGCCGTAACCGCATGGTTCGCCCTTTCGAACGTTGCAGGCGTATCGAAAGGGCGGCGAGTGCTCGTGCATGGCGGCGCGGGCGGCGTGGGCTCGGCGGCGATCCAAATCGCCAAACATTTCGGTGCGTGGGTCGCGACGACATGCAGCGAGCGAAACGTTGAGTACTGCCGCAGTCTCGGCGCCGATGAGGTCGTGGATTACGCGGCGACCGACATTCGTGAAGCTCTGAGCGATATTGACGTGGTCCTCGATCCTATTGGCGGAGAGACCAATTTGAAATCCTATGAGGTCATCCGGCCGGGCGGCGTCATGCTCGTCATTTTACGGATGGATCCAATTGAAATGAAAGGATCGCCTGCGCTCTGTGAAAAGTACGGGGTGACGCGAAAGGAGGTCGCCTTCAGCGCCCAGCCTGAAATTCTCGATCTTATGAGACCGCTCTACGAGGCGAGCGTCTTGAAGCCAACGGTGAGCGAGGTTCTGCCCCTTGAAGAAGCCGCTGCGGCGCATGCGCAAATCGAGACCGGCCATACGCGCGGTAAGATTGTTTTGTCGCTCTCCTAAGATCGGTCGTTCGGCCATTCACCTCGCTTCGCCCGAGATGGCAAATGCGCGGTCAATCCGCGTATTGGGCCCATTTTTCGGCTATGTGTTCAGCCGCGCGAACCGCGAGGGCAGTCAAAGTGAAGGTAGGGCTGACTCCTCCGCTTGACGGAAAAAGTCCTGAACCGCCGATATAGAGGTTTTCCACGTCATGGACGCGGCCATAGCCGTCCGTAACGGAACTTTCCGGCGAGGCGCCCATTATCGTGCCGCCTAAGAGATGGCCGGCGTTCATCGGGCCGGTCCAGACCTCCGTGGCGCCGGCCGCTTTCATGATGCGCGCGCCTTCGTCGCGCACATAGGTCCAAAGTGCGCGTGCGTCCTCGTCAAAATCATGGACAACAGTGGCGAGCGGCGCGCCCGATCGCCCTTTCGCTGACGCCAATTCGATGCGATTTTCGATGCGCGCGGTCTCTTCCACCATGCCCGCCATCGAGCCGATATGTCGAACGGCGCGGGGCATGAAATCGGTCAGCTCCTGCCCGAAGATTTCGGATCGCGAGATCGCTATGCCGAATATGTCGTTGGGCTTCATGGAAGGCGCGATTTGCCACTGATAGCCGCCGAAAGGTTGATCTTTGCCGCGCGCCGCGTGGGTGCGCCGGTGCATTAATTGGCCCGCCGACACCCCCATATGCGGATCGGTTTCGACGTCGTCAAATAATCCGTAAGCGAGCGCCAAACCATCAAGCATGAAATAGCGGCCGAGCGCCCCAGATCTGTCGCCAATGGCGCCGTCCGTTCGTCTCTTGTCCGGGGAATTGAGCAGGATGCGCGGATTCTGGATTGCGGAGGCGGCGAGCACGACCACTTTCGCCCGGGCGCTTCGGGGCTCGCCGTCCGCGTCCACAAAGGCGACGCCACTCGCTCGATCTCCATTCGACAGGACACGCACCACATGGCAGTGAGGTCGCACCCGCGCGCCGGCCTCCAACGCTTCGCGAAGATAGGTCGCCAGCGGGTTGGCGAGCGCGCCGACGGGGCAGCCGGCGTCACACCAGCCATCGTAAAGGCAGGCGGCGCGGCCCTTATAGGGCGCGGTCAATATCGCGGCTGGAAGCGGCGCGACCGGCAGCTCAGCCGCCTCGAAACCTCGTGCGATCGCTGCGCCTTGGCCGAAGACGGGCAAAGGCGGCAGGGGGTAGGGCGCGCCTTCCGGACGCCAGGTCTCCGCCTCGGCGTCACCCGCGACGCCGACCTCGGACTGCACCCGGTCGTAGTAGGGGCGCAACGTCTCATACTCGAAGGGCCAATCCAGCCCACGTCCGTAGGCTGATCGTAGACGGAAGACGTCGTTGTGAAAGCGCGGCCATGTCGCGTAATGGTGCAGCGCCGCCCCGCCGACCCCGGACGCCGTATTGAGATTATGGGCGAAGCCGTGCGCGCCCTCGTGCCGCACTGGCGCGCCGGACCATTTTAGCCGCCGCGCCCAAATCTGCGAGCTTACAAGATCGGTCAGCGATCGATCTGGGCCGCTCTCCAATACAAGAACGTCGCGGCCACCGCGCGCGAGAACCGCCGCCATGGCCGCGCCAGCCATGCCGGCCCCAACAATCAAGACGTCCGCCTCCACGGCCTGGTCGCCCGCGGCTGTCACCAATTCGTTTCGGGGGCGATGTGAGGCAGATAGGGAACGCCTAGGCGCTCAAACCCTTCTTCCGTTCCATAAACAACGTCCACGGCGTCAGCGCGGACCACGAAATAGACGAGCGGCGAGGGGGGTCCGCTCCAACCAGGCGGATTCCCCGAAGAAAGCTCGCCAACGAACGCCCGCTTTTGATCCGTGGAAAGCTCGGTAAAGGGCGCGCCGAACCGCACTTTTGAGGATGCGTCGAGCGCCGCCATCGCGCCGACGTAAAAACCGTCATGGGGCGGTGGAATGTCCATATAGCGGATCATCAATAGGCTGTCTTCGGGGCGCTTCGCGAGTTGGTCGTCGATGTAGTGCGCTAGCCCAGCTTCCGAGGCCCCAGGAACCAGCGTTTCGCCGAAACTCTCAAGCAGCTTTACGATCGCGGCGCTCTTGAGGACGGCCATCGGCGCTCCGTCTGCGCGCGCCGTGCGCGGGCAAAATGCGCCGACGCCTCCCAGCGCCACCGCAGCGACGCCCCGCTGGGCGTTCCGCAGAAGTTCTCGGCGGGTTTGTCCCTCCCGTTTGCCTATGATTTGCGTGGCGCCCATATCCTCGATCCCGCCCCTGGCCGAGCCCTGACGAATGCCGAAGCTCTAAAACAACGGCAGGTTTGAGCGTGGCGCCGCCACCGTCAAGCGACGCAATGCGTTCGCCCCATAATTTTGAGTTATGCCAATGGGCGCTCGAGATAGGCTTTCCTCGACGCTCCGGTCCGGCGAAGTCTTCTCCAGATCCTCCCAATCCCGCACAGTAGGCAGTGAAGAGGTCTCTTCCGGATTAACCTTGGTGAGTTTATGATCGATTTTAGTCTGACGCCGGAGCAGCTTCTCCTTCGCGATACCGCCCGCGCTTTTGCGGCCAAGGAAATCGCGCCGCTCGCCGATAGTCTCTACAACGGCGACGAGAGGGACGCCGACGCCTGGCCTTCAATCAAGCGGATGATTGAGAAGGGCGTCGAGCTCGGCTTCACCCGGATGCTGGTCCCCGAGGAACGCGGAGGCCTTGGCGCCGCCGCGATCGATCTGGCGATCGTTTTGGAGGAGTTGGGCGCCGCCGATGTTGGTTTCGCCTCCGATTACTTTTCACTGACGGCGACAATGCCGCTGATCGCCATCCGCGGCGGCAGCGAGGCGCAATCAGCGGACTTTTTGGAGCGATTTTTGTCGCAGCCGATGATCCTCGCTGGCGCGCAAAGCGAGCCGAACACAGGCGGATCGGAACTGATGAGCGCCGATGCCGATCCAAAGCGTGGCCCGAAACTTCCAGCGGTTCGCGACGGCGACGACTACGTTCTGACCGGCGAGAAATCGGCCTTCATTACGAACGCTGGCGTGGCTGACGCCTACTTCGTCTTGGCCCGCACCAACCCCGACAAGCCAGTGAGCGAAGGGCTATCAATTTTCGAGATTCCGGCTGACGCGCCAGGCCTGTCTGTAAGCGGTAATACAGAGCTGATTGGATGGCGCGGCTCGAAGCACGCCTCATTGATTTTTGACGGCGTTCGCGCGCCTGAAAGCTCCCGGTACGGCGCAGAGGGAGGGGCGGCTATGATTTTCGCGCAAATCCCGGAAATGCCCGTTTGTCTCGCCGCTTGTTTCGTCGGACTGGCGCGTATCTGCTTTGACCGCGCCTTGACCTATGCGCGCGATAGGGTTGTGAGCGGACGGCCTATTGCCGAACATCAGGCGGTGGCGCTGAAGCTCTCCGAAATGGCGGTCGCCGTACAGTCCGCTAGGCTTCTCGTCTGGGACGCCGCGATCGCTTGCCAGGAGGACCCGATGGCGGCCGCCACCTTAAAGGGTCCGGCCGCCAAAACATCGGCCGTCGACGCGGCGATCCGAAACGCTCAGCGCGCTATGGAAATCTTCGGCGGTTATGGCGTGACCAAGGAATATGGCGTTGGACGTCTCTTGAACGACGCTTGGATCGGCTACGCTTGCGACTTCACGAGCGATATATTGAGGTTGGGGATGACGCCGTTCTTGAAGCCGTCCGGCGAAGTCTAATGCGCCTTGGGGTGATTGAAGCGCAGCCAGGCGTGCGGGAAGAGGCGGCGTTCGGCGACGGTGTTTTTTGGAGAATTCGCGACCTGTTTGATGGGATTGACGGGGTGCTCGATCTGCTTGGAGCCGGGCCTGAGGCAATCGCGTTAGCGGAGGAGCGCGCTCGCAGCGTTGAGGGAGAACCCTTTCAGCCTAACGATCTTCGAGCGCCTTTTCGGCCCCGCCGAATTTTCGGCGTTGGGCACAATTACCCAAAACCCGGCAAATCAGCTGCGTCGGGCGATGCGCCGCCGACGATCTTTCTTAAGAACGATGAAACGCTTAACAGTCCTTATGGAGATGTTCCGCTTGTCCCGTACTCTTCCACCTTGGATTATGAAGGCGAATTGGGGGCGGTCGTCGCCGCGCCTTTATGGGGAGCAACGCCTGCGGCCGCAGCCGCGGCGATTGGCGGCTACGTAGTAGTCAACGACATTACGCTGCGTGAGTGGGCGCGGCCGGAGACCTTGACGCTCGCAAAGAACGCGCCGCGCTCGACCCCCTTCGGCCCGTGGGTCACGACAGCGGACGCCGCCCCGAAAGCCCAACGCACGCGCATACAAAGCTGGGTGAACGGCGAGCTTCGGCAGTCGGCTTCGACCGGAGAGATGATCCGTCCAGTCGCAGATCTTTTGTCTTTTTTGTCTCAGGCGACGCCGCTTTTGGTTGGAGATCTATTTTTGGCCGGCGCCCCGACTGGCGCCGGCGCCACCTTGACTCCGCCGCAGTTTCTTTCGGCAGGGGATATCGTGCGCGTCGAAATCGACGGGCTTGGCGCGATAGAGAATAAAATCGTCAATTGCGCTCGCAACGATTAGCGATCGTCACCGGCGTCGCGCATTTGAGAGGCGATTTCATTCAAGGCGAGCATGACGTTGGCTCCGGCCGGCGATTGGACGGCGTTTCGGCGCTGCGTCACGGTCACAGGCGGCTTCAGGTTGGGCGCATCAGCGTCGATCGCGATGATCGACGTCTTCTGGTCGGCCGCACGTATCAGTTGGTGCGGCAGAAAACTGAGATATTTGCCGGTGAGCAGCAACGATTTGATGTAGGCGGCGGAATTGCTCTCTACATGCGGGCGGGGCGGTTCGATCGCGTTGGACAAAAAGTATTCGTCGAGTGCTACCCGCCATTGTTGCGTCCGGGGCGGCAGAGCCCACGGATAATCCTTCAGCTCTTCGCAAGACGCGCGCCGGCCCGCCAGTTTATGGTTAGAGCCTGCAAGAACGCTGATCTTGTCATTGAACAGAATTTGCACTTCGAACTCACGGTCCAGCGCCTGCGGCCACAAACCGACGGCGAAGTCGATCTCGCCTCGGCGCAACGCGGGAATGATTTCGGCGACAAGACCCTCGCGCACCTCGAGGCGAATGCCTGGACGCTGGTTGAGCAGACGGCGGGTCAACATTGGCATCATGTTGACTGCGATCGAAGGGCCGACGCCGATCCGAACCTCACCGCCGGCTCCGCCTTTCATTTCAGTGATCCGCGCTTGCGCGGTGCGCATCTCCGCTTCGATCGAACGCGCGTAGTGGGCCAGCGTTTCGCCGTAAACGGTGGCCACAACGCCCGTCGCCGTACGCTCAAAAAGTGTAGTTTCAAGCTCGCT
>JBCDJH010000134.1:0-6253 GCA_038747965.1 Pseudomonadota bacterium | reverse complement strand
GGGCGCACCGTTCTCAATGGAGCCTGCCGCGATATCCGGAAGAGCCGCGTCGCGGACGTCTTCGAAAAGGTCTTCGGTTACTCCTTATCCGTCGATCCAACCACCTACCGCGGCCTCGCTGTTCAAAAGTCGGAGGGCAACGGCGTACATGACGGAGAAGTCATCGCTTGCCCGATCGAGGCGGCGGAGCCCGGCAAGGTCTACCAAAAACTCATCCAAAACTCCGTTGACGGACGCGACTATGTGGACATTCGCACCCCGGTGGTGGGAGGGCGTATCCCCTTCGTCTATCTTAAGATGCGTGCGGAGGCGGATCGGTTTTCAAACGCAAATCGACGCGTTGTCATGCGCGAAGCCCAGGACGTTCTGACTGAGGATGAAATACAGCGTATCCAGATTTTCTCCCACGAGATGGGATTGGACTTCGGCGGCCTCGACGTTCTCCGCCACCATGAAGATGGACGGATCTACATTGTCGACGTGAACAAGACGGATATGGGACCGCCAACGGCCCTGCCGGGCGGCGAAAAGATGTGCGCTATGCGCCGTCTCGCCGCCGTGTTCAGCGACGTCGTTTTCGAAAGAGCTCGCTATACCTGATAAACAGCAAACCGCCAGCCCCATCCCTTTCGTGAGGCGCGACGACGATCAGCCCGGCGTTAGCCACCGCCTGAGCCCGCGCATACGGCGCGTGCTGGCTCCGAACCCGGGTCCGTTCACCTATACGGGCACCGGCGTTTACATCGTCGGCGACGATCCGGTCGCCGTCATTGATCCGGGGCCAGACGTTGCCGAGCACACATCGGCGATACTTGCAGCCGTCGGCGACGCCGCGGTGAGCCATATTCTCATCACCCACAGCCATCTCGACCATTGCGCAGGAGCGGCCGCCCTGAAGGCGGCGACCGGGGCGCCCATTTGCGGTTTTCGAGCCGATCGTCCCAAGCGGATGGACGCGCCCGCGAGCCAGCCGAACATCGTAGAAGAAGGCGCCGATCTAACGTTTGCGCCGGATCGGCACTTGGCCACGGGGGATATTGTTGAAGGCGAGGGCTGGACGCTAAAGGCGCTCCATACCCCGGGCCACACCGCCGATCACCTTTGCTATGAGTTGGTAGAAGAGCGCGCCCTCTTTACGGGCGACCATGTGATGGGGTGGGCGACGAGTGTCGTTGCGCCGCCCGATGGGCGGATGGCGGATTATCTAACCAGTCTGGCGTTACTCGCGGACCGGACGGACGAAATCTACTGGCCCACCCATGGCCCTCCGGTTGAGAATCCACAAACGTTCGTGCGCGCCATCATCGCCCACCGCCGGATGCGGGACGGGCAAATCCTGCGCTTCGCGATTGAACCTGTGTCAGTCCAAGGGCTTGTCGAGAAAATGTACGAGGGTCTTGAGCCTCGCCTTCGGCCAGCCGCCGCATTGTCCGTCTACGCTCATCTTGAGCGCTTGGTGGAGATCGGCGCGGTTCGGCGGGAGGGCCCACCGACAATGGACGCCGTGTTCCAGGCCGCCAGCTGAACGGCCCAATCTCCGCATGCGCGCCTATTTGGTGCCGAACAGTCGATCGCCAGCATCGCCGAGACCCGGCAGGATATAGCCATGATCGTTCAAGGACTGATCGATCGCCGCCGTAAAGATCGGCACCTCTGGATGCGCGTCCTGCAGCCGGCGCACGCCTTCCGGCGCCGCCAAAAGGCACATAAAGCGTACATCCTTGGCCCCGGACCGGCGCAGCACATCGATCGCCGCAACTGTTGAATTCGCCGTCGCCAACATGGGATCAAGCAAGACGACTGGCCGGTCGGCCAGATCTTGCGGCGCTTTGTAATAGTACTGAACGGGCTGCAGGGTTTGCGGGTCGCGGTACATGCCGATAAACCCGATGCGCGCCGAAGGAACAAGCTCGACAACCCCGTCAAGGAGACCGTTCCCCGCTCGGAGGATTGAGATGAAGACCAGCTTCTTCCCCTCTAACGTCGGGGCGTCCATCTCCGTCAACGGGGTTTCGATCCGTTTTGTCGAGAGCTGCAAGTCACGCAGCGCTTCGTAGCCGAGCAGTAGGCTGATTTCCTTCAAGAGGCGGCGAAATTCAGCCGTGGGCGTCGTCTTTTCCCGCATCAGCGTTAGTTTGTGCTGAACAAGCGGATGATCGACGATGGTGAGAGGAGCGGTCATGGGCCGTACGGGGCTCGGATTTGGATTAAGGGAAGAGGCGGGTGAAGCGCCAGGCGTCCGACAGGTCGGCGCGATCGTAACGCAAGCGATCATGGAGCCGATACGGCCGATCTCGCCAAAACTCGATCTCAAGCGGGGCGAGGCGGTAGCCGGTCCAGGTGGGCGGACACGGCACATCTTGTCCATCGAATTCCTGCTCAAAGCGCTCCACCTCGGCGCGGAGGGCCTCACGGCTCTCCAGCGGCCGCGATTGCTGCGAGGCCCAGGCGCCGATCCGGCTGGCCCGGGCGCGGGTCGCGAAATAAGCGTCGACGTCGGCCCGTTCAAGCTCGCCTACCGGGCCGCGCACGCGAACCTGGCGACGCAAGCTTTTCCAGTGGAAGCAGAGAGCCCCCACAGGCGCGGCGGCGAGTTCGTCGCCCTTCACGCTCCCGGCGTTGGTGAAGAATGTGAAGCCACGGGAGTCCACATCCTTCAGCAAAAGGCAGCGCGCATTGGGCGCGCCGGAGGCGTCGACAGTGGCGAGCACCATGGCGTTCGGATCGTTCACCTCAGCGCGGCCAGCGTCAGCCAGCCACGCTTCGAACAGTTGTATGGGATCCGCGCCGTCGCCGGGCAAATGATCGCTCGCCTCAGCGTCCGCATCGGCCGCATAGGCGCGCTCATCCGGGGTCGGCGGAATATGGGGGGAGTTAGCCATCGCGGTCTCCGTCAGCGTGCGGCGGCGTTAAGGTTTTGGTATCCATGTCTTCCTACAGTTCGCACGCTCTCCTATGGTTAAGCAAATCCAAAGTCGGGCGCGGATGATGCAGGACCCCTATTCCGTTCTTCAAGTCGAGCCTGGGGCCGATTTTGAAGCGGTGAAGACCGCTTACCGGGCGCTCGCGAAAGACGCGCATCCCGATGCGCCGGGCGGCGACGTCGATCGCTTCCTTGAGCTGCGTCAAGCTTATGACGTTCTCGGGCGCATCGCCCGGCGGCGCCAAAAGCGGTGGGAGGACTTGCGACGGCAACGGCCGGACTACCGCGCCAGAGCCAAGGCCCGCGCCGAGCGGCGCGCCGGCGCTGGTTCAACGCCGCCCGTTCCCGAAGAGGGTCACTCAGAGCGAACGTCCGAGCCGGCGGCGCCGACCGCAACAGGGCGCGCAAAACGCCCAGCCCGCTACCGGTTGCGCATTAGCCTGGAGGAGGCCTCTCTCGGTGGGCGGCGCCGAACGCCGGTGAAAGACGGCCGGGTGCTCGCCTTCCGGGTCCCAAAGGGCGCGGAATCCGGGCAGATTATCCATCTCCCCGGCCAGGGGCCTCGCGGGGCCGACGGCGCGCGCCGTGACGCCCAGGTGGAAATTCTTGTTCGCCCGCATGCCGAGTTCGAGCGCGACGGCGCCGAAATCTCCTCAACCCTCACCGTCCCGCTATGGAAGGCGTTGATTGGCGGCTCGTTAAGCGCGCGCACCCTGCACGGCGAGGCGCGGCTGTTTGTGCCAAAGCGCCTGAAGAATGGAACGGTCATCCGCATTCGGGGCGCTGGGGTCGCCGGCGAAGGGGCTCACGCCTTTCGCCTGACGATCGGGCGCCCTCGCTGGCTCACCGCCTTGATGAAACCCGTGCGCTTCGGCCCGCGCGTGCGGCGAAGAGCGCGGCCGGCCCGCCAACGCACGGCGGAGCCGCAGCGCGGAGGCGCCGCCGCCTCCCCCGCCATGTAAGCGCTCCGGGCGAAGCCGACGCATTTCCCTTGCCTGCCCATCGCGGCTATATCGCGGGGGTTTCGCCGCCGCTTGAGGCGTTTAGCTAGGTCCGCATGTCGCACAATAGCTTTGGTCATCTCTTTCGCGTCACGACGTGGGGCGAATCCCACGGCCCCGCGCTCGGTTGTGTCGTCGATGGCTGCCCGCCGGGCGTCGCGCTCACCGAAGCGGACATCCAGACGTGGCTCGATCAGCGCCGTCCGGGCCAGAGCCGTTTCACCACCCAGCGCCGCGAGCCGGACGCTGTGCGCATTCTTTCCGGCGTCTTCGCGGACGACAGAGCGCCTGAGCTTCGCACCACCGGCGCGCCGATATCGTTGATGATCGAGAACAGCGATCAGCGCTCAAAAGACTATGGGGACATCCGCGATAAGTTTCGGCCCGGGCATGCGGACTACACGTACTGGCGCAAATACGGCGTACGCGACTATCGCGGAGGCGGGCGCTCGTCGGCGCGGGAAACCGCGGCCCGGGTCGCAGCCGGAGCGGTGGCGCGGCGCGCCCTGTCCCACTTGCTTGGAGACAAACTCGCCATCCGGGCGGGCCTCGTCCAGATGGGGCCGCACCGGATCGAACCCGCCCGCGCCGATTGGAGCACGCGGGACGCCAACCCCTTTTGGTGCCCAGATCCCGTGGCGGCGGCGGAGTGGGAGGATCGCCTCGACGCGGCGCGAAAAGCCGGGTCGTCGCTTGGCGCGCTGATAGAACTCACGGTTTCGGGCGCCCCTGCAGGTCTCGGCGCGCCGGTCTACGGGAAACTGGACGCTGATCTGGCCGCCGCGATGATGAGCATCAACGCCGTCAAGGGCGTTGAGATCGGGGCGGGCATGGAAGCGGCCTCTCTGACGGGCGAGGAAAACGCCGACGAAATGCAGGTGGGCGCCGACGGCGCGCCCGCGTTCGGCAGCAATCACGCGGGCGGGATTTTGGGCGGCGTTTCGACTGGCCAGGATATTGTGCTGCGCTTCGCCGTGAAGCCCACCTCATCGATCCTCACGCCCCGCAAGACGATGGACCGGTTCGGCGCGCCGACAGACATCGTCACCAAAGGC
Source organism: Pseudomonadota bacterium (assembly GCA_038747965.1). GTDB lineage: Bacteria > Pseudomonadota > Alphaproteobacteria > Caulobacterales > Parvularculaceae > JBCDJH01. Next base: position 1,274 of record JBCDJH010000134.1, on the reverse strand, counting down.
CGGCACGACCCCTGCGTTGGCATCCGCGCCGTGCCTGTGGCCGAAGCGATGGCCGCGTGCGTCCTCTTGGACCATCTCCTGCGCCATCAAGGGCAAATGGCCGGCGTCGATCCCGCCCGCGCGGGCGCTGCGCCTATCCCATGGGATCGGAAGCCGTAAAGGCGCTAACCTGGCAGCAGCTCGCCCAAAAACCCAGCTGAGCGATAGTTGTCCGCCGGGATCTTATGGGCGATCCGCGCGTGAAACGCCGGCAGCTTCGACCAGTGCAAGCCCGGCCGCAAATGATGCGCCGTGTGATAGCCCAGATTGCCGGTGAGAATATTGTACCACCGATGCATGATATTGTTGGAGGCGGCGTACTCGTCTTCTTCAGAACATTCCGCATGGTGATCATAGGTATGGCGGCACGTCATCAAGTAGCTGATGAGCATCGGAATGACGAATATCAGAAAGGCGCTGACGAAATTGATCGCAAGAAGCGCTGCGACGATCGCCACATGGAGCGCCGTCATAGCGATGAAAACCCGCTGATGACGCGGATGCCGCTTGCCGTTCTTAAAGGCGCAGAAGTATCCGGTCGCCGCGAGCTTCAGCGTGTATTCGTGGGCTGACATAACCCGCCCGTCGCCCGACCGCCATGCGGATTCGTCTTTCGTTTGATCGAGATAATTTTCATGGTGCCCGATATTGTGGTGAAGCACCCAGACTTTTGAAACGGCCCCGGTTTGAAGACCGAACATCACCTCGATCAATCGATTGCAGAAGTCGGATCGAAAGAAGGGAACATGCTGGTGGTGATGGTTCCATGCCGCGATACAGATCTTTGGAACGACCGTCATCAGCGCCCAAATCGCCACCAACCGCCACGGAGAGACAAAGGCGAAGACAAACACGTCTATAACGAAAAACGCGATCAGGATCGCCACGGGAAGCTTGTCGCTTTGAAAACGAAACAAGCGGTTCCTCTGGCTGACGCCTTCGCAAACGGTTCCCATAATTGACCCGATTTTTGGAGATGAACTGGCGGCGGAAAGGCGCTCTTTGACATTGAGGGCGAAAAGCGCCGCGCAAACGAAGTGCAACGCTCTACTAGAGATATGTGTAGCAGGACTTAAGTGGATTTTCCGATAAATCTCGACGGCGGGGCCGCCCCCTTATCCAAACCGCGTTTTTCACCCTGGTTTTCAGAGAACCAGAGCTCAAACAACGCGATTCAAGTCTTCACGAAGCTCGCGACCCGGGAGAGGAAGGCCATGTCGAGGCTGCTCGGCGTC
>JBCDJH010000133.1:0-6271 GCA_038747965.1 Pseudomonadota bacterium | reverse complement strand
GCTTCAATTTGGAGAGGCCGCCGCGTGTATTTGCGGTCAACCTCCACTGCTTATTTGCTTGTAAGGGCCAATGGCGCCGTGTCCGGTGTGAATGGTACTGAGCTTTAATGAAAGTTCAGGGTCGCCCGTTCAGGCGTGTACGGTCCGCTCAGCTCCATCCTTATCCATATACCGGCGCGGCGCATCGCCGAAGCGGCCGGCGCATGCAGGGCCTCCATAAATGATGCTCCGTACATCTATTCTACGGTTTAGCGCCGGCCCGATGGCGGCTGTCTGGGACGGCGCTTGGTCACCGACGCCGCGACATTGCTCGGTCGCGTCGCTGGTTCGTCTCTTGTGCGACCGTTCCGGCGCGCGCCTCAAACTTACTTAACAGTTAACCGTTCGCCTGCCTCGAACCATCAAAGTAAACCGATCTTAACTATGCTTTGGTATCAATAGCCCGGTTGGCGGAGACGCGACTCTGAAAGGCTCAGGAACCCGCGATGGCTGCCCTATCGTGCGTCGCCCTTAGCTTTCAAGCACGAATGCAAAGGAAAGCTCGAAGCTACCGCCCGTGCGCCGCAGCACGCACGCGGTGCAAACAAGAGAAGCGGCATGCTTGGCGGATCTTCAAACAAGGCGCATCTGGAAGCGGTATTGGACACCGTGTTGGACGGATTGATCGCCATTGACGCGGCCGGCCGCGTGCAAAGCTTCAATCCAGCGGCGACCCGGATCTTCGGCTATCAGCGAGATGACGTCATAGGCCGCCATATCGGGATGTTGTTGCCGGCTTTCGAGCCGCACATCTGCGCTGACGCCCTGAAACGCCATTTGATGGCGGAAGACCAGGCCTGCACAAGCGTTGCTCGCGAGGTGACGGCCAGGCGCAAGGACGGCTCTGTCGTTCCGATGGAGTTCCGCGTCAACGCGGCGACCATCGACGGGGCGCCTATGCTCATCGGCACTATCCGCGATATTTCTGAACGAAAAGACGCCGAAGCGAAGCTGCGAGAGGAGGCTGAACACCTTCAAGCCGTGATGAACACCGTAATTGACGGCCTCATCACAATCGATAGCGCTGGCAGCATACAGACCTTTAATTCATCAGCGGTTCGCATCTTCGGATACCAGCCGGAAGAAGTCATCGGTCAAAATGTTCGTATATTGATGCCTGATCCCTACCACTCCGAGCATGACAGTTACATGCGAAACTACATGGAGACGGGCGACAAAAAAGTGATTGGCGTTGGCCGAGAGGTCTCCGCAAGACGGAAAGACGGCTCCATCTTTCCTATGGAGCTTGGCGTCAATGAAATGACCATCTCGGGCGAGCGCATGTTCGTCGGCACCATTCGGGACATCACGGAGCGAAAAGAGGCGGAGAACGCCATCGCCAGCTATGTAAGGAAACTCAAGCTGAGCAACGCCGAGCTCGATGAGTTCGCATATATCGCCTCGCATGACATCAAGGAGCCGTTGCGCGGCCTCAGCAGCAACGCCACCTTTCTGCAGGAAGATTATGAAGAGAAGCTGGACGCGGGCGGCGTTAAACGGCTGAACCGCATGCGGTATCTTTGTGAGCGGATGGAGCGTCTTGTCGACGATCTTCTGTACTACTCTAGGATCGGCCGTCAGGACTTAGCCGTCCAACCAACAGACCTCAATGAGGTCATTCGAGACATTGAGGACATGTCGGAGGCGACTTTGCGGGACGCGAACGCTGTGATCGTCATGCCAGAGGCTCTTCCGACGATTACCTGCGATCTGCCGCGAATCACCGAACTGTTTCGTAATCTCATCTCCAATGGCGTGAAGTACAACGATAAGCCCACCAAAGTGATTGAAGTTGGCGTCACCACTACGGAGACGCTGGAAGAAGACGCTGCGCCGGAACGAGTCTTCTACGTAAAAGACAATGGCGTTGGAATTGCGCCGGAATTTCACGACAGCGTCTTTCGCATATTCAAGAGGCTGAACGAAGAGGACGACGAAGTTAAGGGAACCGGCGTGGGCTTAACCTTCGTCAAAAAAATAGTCGAACGTCATAATGGGCGCATATGGCTCTCGTCTGAGCAAGGACGGGGCTCGACATTCTACTTTACACTGAACGCTCATACAGGAGCGGAGAATGACTGATCTACCTCTTATTCTCTTAGTCGAAGACAACAAAGATGATTACGAGGCCGCATTTCGCAGCTTGCGGAAGAACAACTTCGCGAATCCGATCCATTGGTGTCCGTCCGGCCAAGCGGCGCTCGACTTCCTTTATAGGCGCGGCGAGTACGAAGACGCAGGCCAACTGGATCGCCCCGGACTGATCATGTTGGACCTAAATATGCCGGGTATCGACGGCCGCCAGGTGCTCGAAACCATAAAGGGCGACGCTGAACTGCGATCGATTCCGATCGTGGTCCTCACAACGTCTGCAGATCCCGGCGACGTTGAGAAATGCTATGACAGCGGCGCCAGCACATACATTCAAAAGCCCGTCAGTTTCGAGGCGCTAACGGAGGCCATCGGCACGATGAAGGACTATTGGTTCCGGGTGGCGATCCTGCCGAAGCACTCGATGAAAAGCGGGCGATAGGCCTATGGCGTTTTCGCGCGACATTCTCGTCATCGACGACAATGAAGATGACTTCGAGTTATGTGAGAGGTTGCTGTCTAAACAAAGCGAAGGCCGCTATCGTCTTCGGCACGCGCGCAGCGGAAACGCCGGGCTCGCAGAAATCCAAGTGGCGGAGCCGGACGCAATACTTCTGGATTACTCGCTTCCCGGCGCGGGCGGCGGCGAACTGCTTGCGAAAATCCGCGAGAAGAACGCGTTTCTCCCCGTCATTATGCTGACGGGTCAGGGCAACGAGGCGATCGCCGTCAAACTCCTGAAAGCCGGCGCCCATGACTATATGACAAAGCGCTCATTAAGCGGCCAACGGCTCCACACCGTGATTTCGGAGGCGTTGGCGGAGAGTGCGCAGCGAGCCAAACAGACCGAGGGCGCTGCGTCGTCCGCGTTGGTCCTTATTGTTGACGACAGCCCGGAGGATCGGGAGCGGTGCGTGCGATCGCTGCGCCAAATCGCTTCCGTGAACTACTCTATCTTGGAGGCAGGCTCAGGGGCCGCCGCCCAGGGGCTTCTCAAAACCAACCAGCCAGACTGCGTCCTTCTGGATTATTCGCTGCCAGGCCGCGATGGACTTGATATCTTAAGGGATCTGGCGCGCGACTATCCATTCCTACCCGTCATCATGATGACGGGGCATGGCAATGAGACCATCGCAGTTCAGGCGATCAAGCGCGGCGCACAGAATTATCTGGTGAAGTCAGAGCTGTCTCCAAACACCTTGCACGGCGCAATCGCGAGCGCGATGGACCATGGACGCTTGCAGCAGGCGCTTCGCGAGAAGGAGCAGGCGCTCATCGAAAGCGAGGAGCGGTTTGCGTTGGCGGCGAGCGGCGCAAGCGTCGGCATTTGGGATTGGACCGATGTCGAACATGATAAGGAATGGTGGTCTCCCATCTTCTTTCAGCTGCTCGGCTACGAAGACGGCGCTGTCGCGCCGAGCTTACAGAGCTTCAGACGCCTTCTGCATCCGGAGGACCACGAACGAACCTTCAGCGCTTTTAAGGACCATTTTGAGAAGCGCGCCCCCTTTAAGCTCGAATATCGCCTTAAGCATCGCACGAAGGGCTACCGATGGTTCTTGGGCTCTGGTCAGGCGTCCTGGGACGAATCCGGCCGGGCGCGCCGTATGACCGGCTCGATCATGGACATTCATGATCTCAAAACAACGCAAGCGACTCTTGAAGAACGGACCGAGAAGCTAGAGCGGTCCAACGAAGAGTTGGATCACTTCGCCTATATTGCGTCCCATGATCTGCGAGCTCCCTTGCGGGGCATGGACAATGTGGCCAAGTGGATTGAGGACGATCTGCCTACGGACGCAGACGCCGGCCTTTATGACAAACTCCGGCTGCTTCGCGGCCGGGTGGCCCGCATGGAGCAGTTGCTTCTCGACATTCTCGCCTACTCGCGCGCGGGTCGCCGCGAGAGCAAACCGGAGGAGATCGACTGCAGCGCAGTGCTGAGAGAGGTCGTGCGTTGGACGGCGCCCCCAGCGACTTTCTCTGTATGCGAAGCGACGCAGCTGCCCCAGATCTGCGTCTCGCGCACGCTCCTCGAACAAGTGCTTCTAAACCTCATCTCGAACGCCATAAAGCACCACGATCGCGGTTCTGGAGAGGTGCGCATCTCCTATGCTCAGCAAGGAGACTTCCACGAATTTATCGTTGAAGACGACGGCCCCGGCATCCCGCCGCAGTATCAAGAGCGGGTTTTCGCTATGTTCCAAACCCTGAAATCGCGCGACAAAGTGGAAGGCAGCGGCATCGGGCTTGCGATTGTAAAGAAAATGGTGGATGCAATCGGAGGTAGTGTTACACTCGAATCGCCGGTGAACGAACGCGGCTCCGCCTTCCATGTTCGCCTGCCAATGGCGCAGGGGCCGATAGTTGAAAACGAAGGGGCAAGTCATGACGAAGGGGCGGCTCGTCAGTCTGCTGCTGGTTGAAGATGACGAACTGGACGTTATGGGCATCCAGCGCGCCCTGGCGGACTTGAAAATCGCGAACCCCGTCACCGTAGCCGCCGACGGCGTTGAGGCGCTTGAGCATCTGCGCGGCGAAAACGGCCGGGAAAAACTTGCGGCCCCTTACATCATACTCCTTGATTTGAACATGCCGCGCATGACTGGCCTGGAATTTCTGCAGGAAATCCGCAACGATCCGCAGTTGCGCACGGCCATCGTATTTGTCCTAACCACATCGGCGGCCGACGAGGACAAAGTGAAAGCCTACAACCACAATGTGGCTGGCTATATCGTCAAGGCGGATCCGACGCGCAGTTTTCAAGAGGCAATCAAACTGATTGACTACTACTGGACCATCGTTGAACTGCCTTGATCCAAACGCGCGTGAGCGATCGCCTTAAACTCATACATCTCCGCATCGGCCCGCTTGATAACGGCCATCAGATCTTCTTCTTCAGTCGGATCGGAAACAGCGCCGCCAATGCTGGCTGAGAATTTCAGCACTTTGCCTTCATACCGAAATTGATCCGAAAGCGACAGCATCAGCGTATCGCGTACGGAGTTCACTTCTTCTTTCGACCGAATGCTCTCCAGCACCAAGACGAATTCATCCCCGCCAAGGCGCGCCACAATGTCGGATTCCCTCACCGAACCTAAGAGTTTAGAGGCGAACTCTTTGAGAAGCGCGTCGCCCGCATGGTGGCCATAAAGGTCGTTCACCAGCTTGAATCGGTTGATGTCCGCGATCAAAACGCCCATCCGCCGCCCTGTTCGCTTGGCGCGCGCCAAACTCCGTCTCCAACGCTCATAGAGGAGCGCGCGGTTGGCGAGGCCCGTTAAGCCGTCATAGTACGCCTTAATGGTGAGGTGTGTCTCTTTCTCTTTTCTTTCAATAGCGTACTGAATAATACGTTGAAGCGTCCGGTTATCCAGTTCGGACTTGGGCAGATAGTCCTGAGCGCCAATGCGCAGAGCGGCGGTGGCGGTGGCGGTGTCGTCATGGCCGGTGAGGACGATAATCGGCACGTCGGGGTTGGCTTGAATAGCGCCGCGAACCGTATCGAGCCCGGCGCTGTCTGCGACATTCATGTCGACAAGCGCAACTTCGAAATCGGTGCGAGAAAGTTCCGCGACAGCCTGCTGTAAGCTCGACGCCCGCGTCACGGTGAAGGACTTCTTACAGCACTTCTCCAGCAGCTCTTGCGTTACGGCCGCGTCGAATTCGTCGTCTTCCAATAGGAGGGCCTTGCTGTGCTCAGTCATATGCGCTTTCGCTTTGATCTGATGATTTGCGGACGTGTCGAGATCTTGAAGCTCCAGGGCTTTCGGATTGAACATCGCCTTTCTCCTTACTCTTTACAGCGATGTTGCAACTTTATCACGAAACCCTTCTTGTATTCGAAATGTCGCCGACAGCTCCATCACGCGACTTCACGTTTCATTCACTAGGCTATCGGCTTGTTTGCTTGCAATCGCCGATAGTTGGAGTGTGGATTAATTTGGTTAATCCGTCGTTATCCTTCTACTATAAGTTGGTAGGCGCACAGGTTGCGCTTTAGGCGGGCGTTGTCGCCGCTCAAGTGCGGCGATTTAGAAGGCCGGAGGTCGGTGGCGCAAAGCTCGGCTCGACCAATTTTGTAGGTCAGGGTCGGGTTTCTCAGATACCGCGGGTGTTTGGTGTAAACCCCCGTCTTTTT
>JBCDJH010000132.1:0-6296 GCA_038747965.1 Pseudomonadota bacterium | reverse complement strand
GTTCCGAGGCTCTGGAAGAACGGATCAAAGCTTCCGCCTTCCCCGCGGAGGACGCCGCCGGCCGGCGCGACCATCACGGCCACCACGATGCAAACGCCCAGCGCCGTGAGGCCCGACCATCTGAGGCCCCGCTTCTCCTCCCGATTAAGGGCGCTGTCGCCGACCTTGATCGGCAAGTCGGCGGACGGCCGCCATTCCCCCAATTTCGGCGCGATAAAACCCTCTGTCACGAGCGTGGCGACCGTTACGATCACCGGCGTGAATGCGAGCATAAAGTAGTAGTTGCCGGCGATGTTCGCCGTCCATTCGGGATCGATGAATTGGGCGCTGGCTTCCGTGATCCCAAAAAGCAGCGGGTCCAAGGGGGTGATCAACAGATTCGCGCTAAAGCCTCCCGAGACGCCGGCGAAGGCGACTGCGAGGCCGGCAAGGGGATGACGCCCGGCGGCGGCGAAAAGCGCCGCCCCAAGAGGAATGAGCACCACATATCCTGCATCCGCCGCAAGAGAACTCATAACGCCAGCGAACGCCAAGGTCGGCGTCAGCAGAGGGGCCGGCACCGTCAAAACCAAGGCGCGAAGCGCGGCGCTCAGCAAGCCGGTCTTTTCAGCGACGCCCGCGCCAAACATGACAACGAGGCCGAGCGCCAACGGCGGAAACGTGACGAAGATCTGAGGGACCTCAATGAGCCAGCGACGGATGAGGTCAGGGGCGAGCAGGTTCTGAGCGGCGATCAACTCCTGAGTGATAGGGTGGACAGCGCTTGCGCCAAGCCGTCCTGCGATCACCGACGCGACTACGACAATGGCCGTCAGAAGCGCAAAGATTGTCACAGGGTCTGGCAGGCGGTTGCCCAGCCTCTCAATCAGACCGAGCACACCTGTCAGCATGCCGGTTTCAGCCTTTTGGCGCATGGCTCGCCCGCCCCTTCCATTCGCCCGCCAGGCTTTCAAAGGTCTCTTGTCCTGGGATCGGCTTCAGTTTGGATTGTAAAAGAAACTCCGATCAGTTTAGCCTGCCTCGGCCAACGTCGCGCGGCCGGCGAGGCGCGAGGTGGAAAGTAACGAGATCCGGTGCGATCGCAAAGGTCCAGCTCAAGGGAGCAGAGAAATGCGCGTTGATGAATATGCTCAGTATGACGCAACAGGACTTGCTGAGTTAATCCGCTCGAAGCAGGTTTCAAAAGCTGAAATCATCGACTGCGCCAAAAGCGCGATCGAGGCCATGAACGAGAAGGTTGGCGCGGTCGTCTACCATTTCGACGAACCCGTTGAGGGCAGCGCTGATGGAGAATTTGCCGGCGTCCCTTTTCTCGTAAAAGACCTGGTGCTGCATGTGGCCGGCAAGCCGGTTTCGAGCGGAAGCAAGGCGCTGTATCCTGATAAATTCGTCCCCGATCACAGCTCTGAACTCTTTCTTCGCTTTCAAAAGGCCGGATTGACCACGCTCGGCGTGACGGCGTCGCCTGAGTTTGGATACAGTCCGACCACCGAATCGGTCTGTTATGATAGGCCCACCCGCAACCCCTTTAATCTTGAGCTCTCAGCCGGCGGATCATCCGGCGGGAGCGCTGCGGCCGTCGCGTCGGGCATGACGCCGATCGCGCACGCCAGCGACGGAGGCGGCTCAATCCGCATTCCCGCCGCCCTGAATGGTCTGGTTGGCTTAAAGCCCACGAGAGGCCGCACGCCGATTGGTCCCGACTATGCCTTCCCGTTGATGGGAATGGGGATCGAGTTTGTCGTCTCCCATACCGTTCGAGACTCCGCGGCGCTTCTTGATTTGGTGGAAGGCCCCGCGGCTGGCGACTTGTTCGAAATCGCGCGCCCGGAGGCGCCCTATCGATCCGTGGCCACACGCGATGCCAAACAGCTGCGAATTGCCGTTGCGACGGAATTGCCGGGATCTCGGCCAGCCGACCCCGAGATCGCCGAGGGCGTGAAGAGCACGGCGCGGCTCTTGGAGGAACACGGACATATTGTAGAGGAGGCGACGCCAGCTTACGACGCCGCCGCGTTCCATGACGCGACTTTTCGGTCGTGGACGACATTCTGCGCCTACGGCGCCACGCAGCTTTGCGAAGCGCTTGGGCTGGAGTTGAGCGCCGAACATTTCGAGCACTGCACGCTCGCGTCGATCGAAGCTGGAAAGAGCTTCTCCGCGGTGGACGTCGAGGCTTCATTCACAACGATGAACATGATTTGCAGGACGTTCGGCGCGTTTATGCAGAACTACGACGTGTTGATGTTGCCGACCACGGACAGCTTGCCTTGGCCCATTGGAGATCTCAATCAGAACTATCCAAACCTCAGAGCGCGGGAATGGTAAGACCAAGTCTTCACTTATGTTCCGTTTACGGCGCCGTTTAATCTCACTGGGACGCCTGCAATCTCTGTTCCGATTGGCTCATCGAAGGACAATCTGCCGTTAGCCGTCCAGTTCGCCGGCCGCTATGGCGACGAAGCGACGCTCCTTCAACTTGCCGCCTTCCTGGAGAAGGCCCAACCCTGGCGCGACATGCGGCCCAGCATCGCGCCTTGAGCGGCGCGTTCGAGCGCGAGAGATCATTAGCGCGGGGGCGAACGGATAGGGCCGGCCCCGCCCGCCGGACGACCATATTTTGTGCAATCCGCACTAGATCTCTTTCCAGAGCGAAGAACCAAAGGCGGCGTTAGCGGGCGGCCCCCTAAAGGCTTGCCGCACCGTCCGTTTCTCGCATAGTCCAGGGTCCGATAGGTATTGGCTCAGCCGGGGCGAGGCGCACTTGATGGCTAACGAGAGCAATTCGATTCCGCTTACGCTCGTTGAGCAGGTGCGCCGCCTGAGCGCTTCGCCCAAAGCGCCGGTTGTCTTGGCCTGCATAATCGCCGCCTTCGTTAGTCCGACTCCGACCGTCAACACGGTTTTTGGCTTCTTCCTCAACCCCATTTCGGAAGAGTTCGGTTGGTCAAGGGCGAGCGTCTCAGTTGTTCTACTGATTGTCGCCGTGGCGATGTCGATCACCGCACCTATCGTTGGTCTATTAATTGACCGCCACGGGGCGCGGCCCATCATTATCCCCGGCGTGGTTCTATTCTCGGCGAGCATGGCGGCGCTCTCACTGGTTGAGGACAGCCGACTTCATCTCTATCTGAACTATGCGATGGTCGGCGCGGCGGGAGGGGCCATCGGCCCTGTGATCATCACCAAAGTGATCTCCACCTGGTTCGATCGCAATCGTGGGTTCGCCCTCGGCGTCGTTGGCGGCGTCGGCAATGGCGCTGGGGCCACTTTTATGCCGATCTACGTGCACTTCCTGATATCGAACTCAGACTGGAGGGGCGCTTATGCGGGCCTCGGATTGCTCATTCTGGCGATGGGCCTTCCGGCGCTCTTTTTCCTTTTGCGCGACGCGCCGAGCGCTGAGAAAACAGCGTCGGACGCCTCAGGGCTTCAGGGCCTCACGTTGGAGGAAGCCGTTCGCACAAGCGCTTTTTGGATTGTTCTGAGCGCTGTCGCGCTTGGCGCTGGGTCCATCACAGCCGTCTTCACCCATGTGATCCCACTTCTTGACGACCGCGGCCTGCCCTTCGAACAAGCGACGGCGGTGTTGTCGGTTTTCGCGCTTGTCACGGTCGTCTGGCAGATCTGCGTCGGCCTCTTGCTGGACCGATTTCCCAGGCCGCGCCTGATAGCGCCCTTGTTCGTCGCGGCGATTTTTGGGATCGCGTTGCTGATGTCCACATCCAACCTACCATTGCTGATCTTGGCCGCGGTCCTCATGGGCGTTGGGCTTGGTACAGAGTATGGCGTTCTGCCGCTCTTTCTATCGCGCTACTTCGGACTTAAGGCCTATGGGGTCATCTCCGGAATTGTGTACGGGGTTATAACGCTCGTGCTCGGACTCACCCCTTTCTTGATGGATATCGGCTTTGACATCACCGGGTCCTATGACGTGTCCGGGTATGTGATCTGCGCAAGCTTGCTGCTCGGCGCGCTGCTAATCACGCGATTGCCGCCATTCAAGTTCATATGACGTCTGCGCAGGACCAGGCTGGATATCCGCAGCGCGGCGCGATGTGGTCCGATCAAATGAGCGACAAAAAGGGAGAGCGACGAAATCGCTTGGGCCAAGCCGCTCCGGACAACCTATTTGGGCGGAAGCCAGCTTTGCTGGCAGGCCGTGCGTGGAAGCGTCGTTCTGGTCAGAGGACCGGGGCCGCCATCCGAGCGGTCGAAGCCTCGGAGTCGTACGCCTCGATAATGCCCTCGACGAACTCCCTGTCGTAGGTCCACCATGCGTGGATGGCCATGGGATAGACGCAACCGCTCTTTTCGAACAAAAGTCGCGGGTTGGTGTCGTAGGCGAAGTACATTCCCACTTCCGGTTTGCAAGCGGTAAACCAGCTGAACTGCTGGGGAATAATAGCAGACCAAAATAGGTCCTCGTTAATCACTGGCTTTAAATGACCGACATTGTAATTGAAAATTAGGCCGTCTCGGATGAGGCGGTATAACCGCCAACCCCAGTGTCTTTCGACATTCCAAAGGCTCGAAAACTTATTGAAGCGAAAACTGATTTCGGACAACACGCGATGACAGGATTTAATGCTCCGTAGGCTAATCCCGCCATTGTTTCCCATTTTCTTAAACTCGCGTCGCCCTTTCGTGTACCCTTCGAATATGGGCGCGCCGAAAAAATCTTCGTCCCGGCTGGTCCACGTATCTAAATCGTCCTTAAAAACGTATACGTCTAACTGACAGATGAGCAGATAGTCATAGTCAAAAAATCGTTCGTAGAATGATGGCTTCAGGGATAGCCGATTAAACGCTAGAGGAGAGCCGAAATCGTCTTCGGATAAGATCTCAGCCGTGACGTTTTCGTATCCCGCGGCGAGATCAGTTGTGTAGTCCTGAATAGACGGCGGAGAGATCAGATATATTGCGCGCTTCTGAAAAACACTTATCATTCTTTTGAAAGACAATTCTTCTAATTCGGACATTTTCGCCCGATATATTGGAATCACGACGCAAACATCTTCGGCCTTGGTCATAAGTGGATCCCGTATCCGCTCAGCCGGCGTTTGCATTTACCCCAGAATGAGAACCGCTGTTTGCAGTAAGCGCCCAGCCGTCTCAGCGCCTCATCGGCGCTTTTCGTTTGCGCGGCGGTGACATCCAAGTCCAACGTATCGTCGATCACACCCACGCTTGTCCCCCACCGACAGTTTTCTCCCTCGCCGGCGAACCCAATATTAGAGATGTACGAGGATTTTGGATGCAGAACCGTGCCGCCCTTCAATTTGATCATGGCGTGCCACTTCACCGCCCATGTGGTTATCTTCCCATTGATGTTCCTGAGAAGTTGTTTTTGAAACTCGCGCCCCTGCATTGAATTGAACGCGTCCCAGCTGATCCCTTCAGATTTGAGCTCTTGCAGCAACCATGCCGGATCATCCTTAAAAAACCGCCAGGATCGATGCCATGTGGCCCAGCCCCAGCAACTATTCGCCTGGTAGAAGAACGTATCTGGCAAACCGGCGGTGTCTATAGGGTGCATGAAAGCTGAGATCTGCATCACCGAGTGATCGTCTTCGTAGTGATCGAGCGCATTGTTCATGTAGGTGAGAAAGCCCCCCGAGGTTAGGATATCGTCTTCTACGACGATTACTTTCCCATACTCGGACACTATGCGAGAAACGCCATCGATGATCGATGCAGCCAGGCCCTTATTGGTCTCAGATTCAACAACAGTTACGGACTTGAAGCCAGAGACCGAACGGACGAACTCCCTTACTTCGTCGACCTTCGCCGCTGATTTGGCGTCCTTCGGGCCATCTGAAAAAATGTAGAGATCGCTCTCATTCGCCAAATCGTTGCGCGATAAGCATCGGATCGTTTCTTTGGTCTCTTCTAGTCTCTGGTAAACAAATAAGCATATCGGGGCGAGCATCATTAATCCTCGTCTCACAACCATAAGGCGCTGTTTAGAGATTGTGGCTTTCGCCGCGAGGCCCCGTCCAAGTACCTCTCTCGCGGCCTCAAGACCCGCCGCATTCGGCGAATGAGCGGGCCAGCCGTATGTATGATCGCGTCGCCAAAGCGCAAAGTCAAAACCTCTCGGCGGGAAATGCGCTGTAGCTTTGGGAGGTCAGAATGTAGGCGGCGGCCGCCTTGCGAACGGTCGCCATAAGGCCGAGCCGGCCGCTTTTTGCAGGGAGGCGCCGAACCGCGCCGGCCACCGCGAAAGGGACGATTTAACAAAGCGGCACCGGCCTTTCAGCGACTTTTGCGCTGCTAGAGACGGCTAAACAGCC
>JBCDJH010000131.1:0-6303 GCA_038747965.1 Pseudomonadota bacterium | reverse complement strand
GTGGAGTAGGTTGTCCGACGTCTCCCTAGGGAGAGATGCAAATCCCGCCAGCGCACTGTTTCCCAGACGCATCAGTTGCGGCTATAACAGTATAGCGTTTCAAAAAAGCGCTGCGAGCCGCGCGCGGGTTCTTGTATGAGCACTTTGTACGAAACTGCTGTAAGCCTCCATTTTTCTGGAGACACGCTTGATCCCGACGATCTCACGCGCCTGCTTGGAAAGCGCCCCTCCAGTTGTGAGCGAAAAGGTCAGGCCGTTCAAAACTCGAGAACCGGCGGAAAGAGGGTGGCTCGGTCGGGTCGCTGGAGGCTATCCGTAGAGAGACGTTCGCCCGGCGACCTTGATACACAAATTGCTGAGTTAGTAAGTGGCGCAACCACCGATCTCAGAACTTGGCGGAAGTTGGCTGACGACTTTAAAGGCAGGGTCTTTTGTGGGTTGTTTTTGAACGAGTGGAATGAGGGACTGCGGGTCGCGCCGCAAACATTGAAGGCCCTGGGGGACCGAGGGTTGTTCTTAGACCTTGATGTCTACGGGCGAGATCGTGAGAGCGATGCAGACTCGGTCTGATCCAATCACCAACCAATGCGGCTATATTCAGACTTGTTAGCGAGCGGCGAACAATCCGCCTACGCCGTCACGTTCCGCTTGTTGTGTTTGTAGACGTAGGTGATGACCTCGGCGACGGCTTCGAAGTATTCGGCGGGGATCGCTTGATCGACTTCGACGGAGCCGTAGAGGCCGCGGGCGAGGGGCTTGTTCTCTAGGACGGGCACGTTGTTCTGTTCGGCGATTTCGCGGATTTTGAGGGCCACGAGGTTTTGGCCTTTGGCGACGCAGATCGGGCTGTCGGTTTCCTCACGGACATAGCGCAGGGCCACCGAGTAATGGGTTGGGTTGGCGATGACGACGGTTGCGCCGGGCACGGCGGCCATCATGCGCTTGCGGCCGCGGTTGCGCCGGATCTCGGCCAGGCGCGCTTTTACCTGCGGGTCGCCCTCGGACTGTTTGAACTCGTCCTTCACCTCCTGCTTGGTCATGCGCTGCTTGTTTTTCCACTCAAAGCGCCGCCACAAGATATCGACGCCGGCGATGACGATCATCGCGGCCAGCACGGCGAGGAGCAACGCCAGCGTCGCGTCCCGAAGGAGTTGGGGGAGAAGGGTGAGATCGTAGCTCACCGCCTCGTTGATTTTTCCGACCTCGTCCCAAATGAACAGGCCGACGACGATCGCCACCACGGCGACTTTGAACACGCTTTTCATAAACTCCACCAGGGCCGTGCCGGAAAACAACCGCTCAACGCCCTTGGCGGGGGAAATGCGATCGAGCTTCGGGGTGATGCGCTCCGTCGATATGACGAAGGCGTTTTGCGCCAAAACCGCCGCGAGACCGCCCCCCGCCATAAGCAGGAAGACCGGCGCCAGCGCGAATGCCGCGATCTCAATCGTCCGCCAGACAACGTTGAGAACATCGTCATAGGACTGGGCGATGCGGATGGCGTGGAAGTTCGCCGTGAGCGGAAGAAGGGCGCCCAGCAGCCGGTTGACGACGGAGGGCAGCAAAACAGAAGCGACAAGCGCCATGCCGGCCACGGCCGCGAGGTTTGACGCCTCCTTGGAAATCGGCACGTCGCCCTTGCGGCGCGCCTCCGCCATCTTTCGTTCGCTGGGCTCCTCGGTTTTTGAGCTTTTCTCTGGTTCATCGGACATCCAGGCCCCTCGCTACATGAACGGCCGGGAGAGCCAAGCGCTGAGCGCGCCGCCGAAGGTGGAGAGCGCCACAGCGGTCATCGCCGCCAGCATGTAGAAGGCCCCGATGATGGCGAGCGGCATGCCGACGAAAAAGACGGGGAGCTGCATCATCAGCTTGTTGATGAGCCCAAGCCCCATATTGAAAACGAAGCCCATGACGAGGATCGGCGCGGACAGTTGCACGCCCAGCTGAAACGTCTGGGCGAGGACGGAGACGAGCCCCTTGGCGGCGTCGCCCATATGGGGAAACTCCGCCTGGGGCATGATGTCGAAGCTCGCGACGATCGCCATAATCATCAGGTGATGCAAATCGGCCGCGAACAGAAAGGCGAGGCCCGCAATGGTGAGAACCGTTGAGAAAATAGAGCCCGCGTCCATCCCCGTGCCGGGCGCGACGAAGATGTTCGAGAGCGCCGCCGCTTGGCCGACCACCTGCCCCGCCACCTGCAAGGCGGAAAGAAAAAAGCGGGCCGCGCCGCCCATGATGACGCCGACCAAGACTTCCGCCGCCACTTCTGCGACCACCCCGATAAAACTCGGCGGCAGCGCCTCCGGCGGGCTTGCCACGGTGTGCGCCATGGCGATCGCCACGGGCAACGCCACAAATAGGCGTATACGAACGGGTACGAATAATGCGCCGATACCGGGCAGCAGCATGAACGCCGCCCCCACTCGCGTAAAGGTGAGCGCGATGCGGTAAAGCTCCAGGGAGATGAAGGTTTCGAGTTCGATCATGGGGAGCTGTGGGCGCGTCGGCCGTCCTATATGCTGTGCGTTCGCGCATCCGCCATCGCCGCTAGATCTGATCGATGGTTTTGAGGTTGACGCCCACATGCAGTTCGCTGTGGGAGACAATGGGCGTCCCTGGGCTGACCCGCTCCAGAAGGGTGCGGACGAAGGGCCGCGTTTCGCTGGAACAGAGCAACGCCGGCTGAAGTTCCGTTGAGGTGGCGCGGCGGATTTTAGCGCGCGCGGCGGTGATGAATTCCTGCACCTTCGAGGGGGCCATGGCGAAATGGCGGTCGTCGGCCCTCAGTTCGATGCTCTCCACAAACTGATGCTCCCATTGGGTGGAGAGCGCGATGACGTAGAGGAAGCCGTCCTCCGCGACGAGGCTTTGGCAGATCTGCTTGCCAAGCCGCATGCGCACATGCTCCGTCATCAGCGTGAGATTGCGGGTGCGGCCCGCCGCCTCCGACACCGCTTCGAGGATGAGCGGCAGATTGCGGATCGAGACGCGCTCAGCCAGGAGCGACTGCAAGATCCGCTGCAAGAGGATCATGGAGATCTGCCCCGGCACCAGGTCGCTCAGGAGCTTGTGATACTCAATGTCGAGATTATCGAGGATGCGTTGCAGAACCGCGTAGGTGAGCAGTTGGTCGAGGCTATCCTTAATCACCTCGGCCAGATGGGTGATGATGACGCTTTCAGGGTCGATGATGGTGTAGCCCTTGCCCTCCGCCTCATCGGCCTGGGCGCGGTCGATCCACCGGGCGGGGAGGCCAAAGGCGGGCTCCACCGCTTCTTCGCCGGCGATGTTGACCTCGCCGCCGTCGGGGTCGATCACCATGAGGCAGTTGGGGCGCACTTGGCCGGCCGCCGCTTCGATGTCTTGCACGATGATGCGGTAATCCTCGCCGGCTACATACACATTGTCTTTGATGCGAACGGGGGGCAGCAGGAACCCGTACTCCGCAGCGAACCGGGTGCGGAGCGATTTTACCTTCTGCGCAAGGCCGCGCCCCGCCGCATGGCCGCCGATAAGGGAGAGGAGCGCGGCGCCGATTTCGATCTGTAGGTCCTCGATCTTTAGGGCGTCCTCGGCCTTTTCCTCCTGATGGTCGGCGACGCCTTCTTGGTCGGCTTTCTCGGCGAAGGCGCGCTTTTGCTTGGCGCGCTCTACTTGCGGTCCGTACCAGGCGACAAACCCCATGCCAGCGCCCAGCAACAGGAACGGCGCCACCGGCAAGCCCGGCGCAAGGGCGAGGGCGCCCATGAGGGCCGCCACCATCATCAGCGCCTTCGGATAACCGCCCAGCTGCGAGATCACGGATTCTTCGGTGCGCCCTTTGTTGCGGCCCTTGGCGACAAGAAGGCCGGCGGCGAGCGACACCACAAGCGCTGGGATCTGCGACGCGAGGCCGTCGCCGACCGTCAAAATCGTATAGGTGGCGGCGGCTTGGCCGATGGGAAGGCCCATTTGCGCCGCGCCGATAATCATCCCGCCAATGATGTTGATAAAGGTGATCAGCACACCCGCCATGGCGTCGCCGCGCACGAACTTGGAGGCGCCGTCCATGGAGCCGAAGAAGGCGCTTTCATCCTCCAGCTCTTGCCGGCGGGTGCGCGCTGTAGCGTCGTCGATGAGGCCCGCGGAAAGGTCAGCGTCGATCGCCATCTGCTTTCCGGGGATGGCGTCGAGGGTGAACCGCGCGCCGACTTCGGCGATCCGCGTCGCGCCTTTGGTGATGACGACGAAGTTGATCACCACAAGGATGGCGAAGATGATGAGGCCGATAACGAAGTTCCCGCCGATCATAAATTGCGAGAAGCCGTAGATCACCCCGCCGGCGGCGTCCGAGCCCGTATGTCCATTGGACAGGATGAGCCGTGTGGAGGCGATATTGAGCGCGAGCCGCAAAACTGTCGCGACCAACAGGATCGTCGGGAAGGACGAGAAGTCGAGCGGTTTCTCAATCCACAGCGCCACCATCAAGATAAGGACGGCGAAAGCGAGGGAGACGGAGAGACCCAAATCCAACGCCCAGGCGGGCATGGGGAGGAACAGCACCGTCAAGATCGCGATGATGCTGAGCGCGAACAGAGTGTCGCGGTGATCGTGGCGGCTCGCCAGTCCCAGAACGCCTTGCATGGCCGTCATACTGTCAGCGTCCTGCGATAATGCGGTCGGCGACGAAGGATGCGTAGCCGCCGAGTGCGTGAAAAATGAAGGGAAGCGACACCATGATCGACACAAAGATCGCCAGGAACTTCGGAACGAAGGTGAGCGTCATTTCCTGAATTTGGGTGAGCGCCTGAAACAGCGCGATGGCGACGCCGGTGAGCGTGCCGGCCAGAAGCGGCGGGGCTGAAATCGCCAGGGTGGTGACGAACGCCTGGCGGACGATTTCGATGACGTCGGCTTCGTTCATGGCGCCGCTTTTTCCTCCCCCTCAGTCCGCGTCCGTTAAACCGGCATCCGGATGATGTCCTGGTACGCTTCAATGAGCTTGTTGCGGACGGCGAGGACGGTCTGCACGGTCATCTCGGCGGAAACGACCGCTTGCGTGACGTCCTGAAGGCTCGCCTCGCCAACCATGGCGGCCATGGCCGTCGCCTCGCTTTTCTCAACCGCCGCGACGGCGTTGGAGGCCGCGGCCTTCATATGATCGCCGAAGCTCGCCTGGGCGGGCGCGCTCGGGGCGGCGGAGGCGACGCTCTGGCCCTGGGCGGCGATGTCTTTGACGGCGCTGATAGCGGCGATGGTCATGGGCGGCATGGCGAGCGTTCCTTGGCGAGAGATGGTTAATTCGTGTTCAGAAGGGCGAGCGTACTGGCCGCGATGGAACGCGCCTGCTCGATAATGTTGAGGCTGGCTTCATAGCTGCGGCTCGCCTCGCGTAAATCCGTCATCTCAATGAGCGAGTTGACGTTCGGCATCTTTACGTAGCCGTCCGAGTTGGCCGCGGGGTGGCTTGGGTCATGGATGCTGATGAAGTCGGACGCGTCCTGACCGACGCGCTTCACCTTCACCAGTTCAGCGCCGACGGCCCGGTCCAGTTTGCTCTCGAAGGAAACCGTCTTGCGCCGGAAGGGATCGGCGCCCGGCGCGCTGCCGGCGGACTTCGCGTTGGCGATGTTTTCGGAGACAACGCGCATCCGCAAGCCTTGGGCCTGCAGGGCCGAGCCGGCGATGCGCATGGTGGCGGCGATGGAATCCATGGGCGAGGGGTCCTTTATGCTGTCGGTCAGCTGCGCGTGTTCAGCGCCGACGTCATCATTTGCAGGTGCTTGCTCATAACGCGGGAGGAAAGCTCGAAGGCGCCGCGAATTTCGTTGGCCTTAATCATTTCTTGTTCGAGGACCACATTGTTGCCGCTCGGCGCCAGCTCCCACCCATCGGCGGTGCGATCCTCCCGGTACTCCCGAGAGACGGCGACTTTATCGAGATGGCTCGCATGGGTTAGCGTCGGCGCAGAGGCGCTCGCGCCCCGCATCGCTTGCTCAAACGGCTTGAGGTCTTGTGTTTGATAGTCCGGCGCGTCGGCGTTCGCGACGTTCGTTGCGATCAGCTTGTGGCGGGTCGTCAAATAATCCATGCGGGTCTGGATCATTTGAAACAATTGCACGCTTTCGACCAGCATCCCAGCGGCCCTCCTCATTCATCGAGGCGGACCATGAGCCTGCGAGTTTAAGCGGGAATTTAGGGGGAGGGGGCGCGAGGCTTTAGCGTCGTGTTGAATTAAAGAGGAGATTAAGAGGGGGCATTCAGGAGATGTAGCGCCCCCCCTGACCCGCCCCCGTTACACGCGGGTGCGCGATAAAAAGG
>JBCDJH010000130.1:0-6309 GCA_038747965.1 Pseudomonadota bacterium | reverse complement strand
CTTTGTGGCGCGCCTTCTCCGGCTCTTCAAAATTGATCGTGTTGACTTTAAGAAGCGCAAAGTATCGCTCCCCGTCCTTCGGACTGCGAATTTGTCCGATTACGGTATCACCGGTGCGCAACGCGAAGCGCCGAATTTGCGACGGGCTGACATAGATATCATCTGGCCCTGGGAGATAATTCGCTTCCGGCGATCGGAGAAACCCAAAGCCGTCCGACAGCACTTCTAAGACGCCGCCGCCCGTTATTTCAGTTCCCTGCTCGGCCAGCTGTTTCAAAATGGCGAACAGCATGTCTTGCTTCCGCATGGCGGACGCGTTTTCGACTTCAACTTCTTCAGCGAACGCAAGCAAATCGGTGGGGGATTTTGCTTTTAGGTCCTGCAGGGTCATGGCCTGCTGTGTCATGGGACGCCTCGAATTGGTTGGGAGGGGGCCGGCGCTTCAGCCGATAGGTCCAGCGCAGTGAAGCGCGCGCTCGGCGCGAAAAGAGCCGTAGCGGGTTTGGTAAGAAATGGAGTGGAGCAACTCAAGAATCGCGCGATTGCTCGTCGCGCAGATTGGACCTACGCCCATTTCTCCAAAAGATCAAGGGCGGAAGCCCACCACCGCTCTAGAAGGGTTTGACGACGGCCAAGATCGCAATGCCGATGAACAACACAAACGGCGCTTCATTGAGGAAACGGAAAAACTTCGCTGGACGCGTATTGGCGTCATTGGCGAAGGCGCGCCGCAGCCGCGCCGCATACATGTGAAAGGCCGTTAGCCCCGCCACGAGCAACAACTTCACGTGCAGCCAACCCTCGGTAATCGCGCCGCCGCCTGGCCAAAAAGCCATGGCTAAACCAAAGGCCCAAGTGAGGATAAGGGCCGGCGTCATGATGCCGTAGAGGAGGCGGCGCTCCATGACCTTGAGGGTCTCGGACAGCTCGCCCCCTTTGGGCGCGTCTGCGTGATAAACAAACAGCCGCGGCAAATACATGACGCCAGCCATCCAGGCGACGACGGCGATAACGTGCAGCGTTTTCACCCAGAGGTAGCCTGGCATTCGGAAACCTAACCCGCCTTGGAAGAGACAGCTGCGGCGACGTCGGGCAATCTATCGACAGCGACGGATGATTTTTCCGCCTCGCTGGACATGCTGTTCTCCGTGAGCGCCCGGCGAGGACACTGCCCCCAAGCGGCCGCGCATCGGCCGCCATCGGCTCGGCTCACGCCCGCGCAGGCTTGCTTCAGCGCGCCTTCGACAGCTGACGCGAGCGCTGCGATGAAATCTGGCTGCAAACCTAATGCTGGGACACGGCGGTACGATATGGCGTTCAACTCTTCGGCGACTTCGCGATACTCGATATCGAGTTCGACGAGCGTTTCCACATGCTCCGACACGAAGGCGATGGGCGTCAGCACGATCGCTTGTTGATCAGCCGCCGCTCTGGCGATTTCGTCGTCGGTGGATGGGCCAATCCATTTCAGAGGCCCCACACGGCTCTGGTAGCAGACCACCCAATCATAGGGATGTGCGCCGCAATCGAAGTGGGCGAGACGTTCCACGACCCGGGCCGCCGTCGCCTCCACCTGGGACTGGTAGGGGTCCCCCGCTTCAATCACGCGCTCCGGAAGCCCGTGAGCTGAAAACAGAATCCGGCTTGGTCCCGCCGCGTCTCGCAACGTTGTCGCCAAAAGCTGCGCATGCGCTTCAACGAGGTGATCATTTTCCGGATAGCAGCAAACGGTGCGTGTGGGGACATCAAGGCCCACGCGCCGCGCAGCCATGTCCCATTCCCTGAGAGACGAGCCGGTCGTGGTCGTTGAAAACTGCGGATAAAGCGGAAGCAGCACGATTTCATCGGGGCCGAACGCTTTCACCGCTTCAACCGCGTCTTTGGTGAACGGCTTCCAGTACCGCATCGCGATAAAGGCGCGGGCCTCGACATCGCCGGCGAGGCGCGCGGCCAGGTCGCCCTCTAGCGCCGTCGCTTGCTTTTCGGTCCAGGCTAGCAGGGGAGACGAGCCGCCCATCTCGCCATAGACCTTGCGCGATTGGGGCGCGCGGGTGCGGGAGATGAACTGCGCCAAAGCCCAACGCACTGGACCCGGCGCCCCGATAATCGCCGGGTCGTTGAACAGATTGAACAGGAACGGGCGCACCGCCTCTTGCGAGTCCGGGCCCCCCAGATTGAACAAGACAACGGCGACCCGCTGTTTCGCTTGGCTCATATAGATCTAACCCGCTCTGTTACGCGTTGCGAATAACGCGAAGTAGAGCGGAGACCGCCTCTGGCGACGCCTCCGGTGTAATTCCGTGGCCTAGGTTGAAAATAGCCGGCGCGCCTTTGAGGCCATCCAGCACCGCTTCAACGGCGCGCACCAACTCCGCCTCCTCGCCGAGCAAGGCCAACGGATCCAAGTTGCCTTGGATAGCGCCATGGGGGGCGAGATGCTCCTTGGCCCATTGGAGCGGCACGCTCACATCCAACCCGACAGCGTCTATTGTCGGCAGAGCGGCGACATCGCGGTAGGCGGGCCCCGCCCCCCTTGGGAACGCGATGATCGGAATGTCGGGGTAATCCTTCTTCAGGGCGGCCGAGATCGCCGCCACAGGCGCAACGCAGAAGCGCTGGAAGAGCTCTGGCGGCAATCCCCCAGCCCAAGTGTCGAACAATTGGACGGCCTGAACGCCCGCTTCGATCTGACGAACGAGATAAGCGGTGGTGGCTTCAGTGAGGAGTTCAATCAACGCTTCGACAAAACCCGGATGACGATAAGCGTTCACCCGCAAATCCGCCGGCGCTTTGGTGCCGCGCCCGGCTATCATGTAGGTGGCGACAGTCCAGGGCGCGCCTGCGAACCCGATCAACGGCGTCTCATGCGGCAACCGCTCCCGCAACAGCTTCACCGTTTCATAAATCGGGCTCAGTTGGTCGTGCATACCGTCAAGCGAGAGGGATTTCAGACCCTCCGGATCGAGCGGCGGCGACAAAACGGGGCCTTCACCCGCCTCAAAGGTCAACGTCTGCCCAACGGCTTGGGGCACCAGCAGGATATCGGCGAAGAGGATCGCCGCATCGAACCCATATCGCCGAATGGGCTGCAAGGTGACTTCGGTCGCCAGCTCCGGATTATAGCAAAGGTCCAGGAAAGACCCCGCTTCTGCTCGGGTCGCCCGATACTCAAGCAGGTATCGGCCCGCTTGGCGCATCAGCCATACAGGCGGAGGCCAAACCGCTTCGCCTTTCAAGGCGCGCATGAAGGGACTGTTAGCGAAGGTGCTTGGCATGGATCCACACGCGTTTACATATTCTTAAGGAATCTTAAGAAATGATTAAGTGGTAGGGCCCTGGAGTCGTGGGGATAACCCGCAGTAGGGCCGTTCCTCCAGTTTCGTGCAGATTTTCCTAAACCGTTGCGACAGCCCCGACAATGGGGCCAATTGTGTTGAGATACGCGGCGAACCGTAAGATCTTCCTCAAGCAGCGAAATGGGATGATTGGGGATAACGCGGCGGCGCGCCGTTATCCCCATTGCGCAGGCGGTAAGCTCATACTCATCCGGCCATACCGGTGGTCATACCCGGCCTGTTGCTTTGTTGCGGGCTTTGGGGGCGGTTTTCGCAAGACACAGAGGAGTGCCCATTATCCCCAACGCGCAGAACTCTTTGGGGGCGATTCTCAGTCAGACTGACGGCTCGCTAACCCGCGCCGGCGTGACGGTCTACTTCCACGTTCATCTAGTGTCTGATGCGACGGGTGAGACCCTCAACGCCCTCATGAAGGCGTCGACGGCGCAGTTCGCGAACGTGCGCGCTATTGAGCACGTCTATTCGTTGGTGCGGTCTCAAAAGCAGCTCGACCGGGTGCTCTCCAATATAGAGGCGGCGCCGGGGGTGGTGATGTACACGCTTATGAGCCAATCGTTTCGCCAACGGCTCGAAGTGAAATGTCACGAGTTGCAAGTGCCGGCCATTTCAGCGCTCGATCCATTGCTCAATGTGCTGGCCAACTACCTTGGCGCTGAGTTGTCGCTGCAGCCGGGCGCCCAACACGAGCTGGACGACGCCTACTTCCATCGGATCGCGGCCCTGGATTTCACCCTCGCCCATGATGACGGGCAGATGAGTTGGGACTTGGAGGGCGCAGATGTGGTGCTCGTGGGCGTAAGCCGAACTTCGAAAACGCCGACATGTATGTATCTCGCCAATCGCGGCGTGCGGGCTGCGAACGTCCCGATTGTGCCGGGAGCCCCTGTGCCGGAGGAGATTGAGCGCCTGCAAAGCCCGCTGGTTATAGGGCTAACGGCGAGCCCCGATCGATTGGCTCAGATACGCCGCAACCGCCTCCTTAATCTTGGTGAGCAAACCGCGACGGACTATGCGGATCCGGACGCCGTTCGAGAAGAAACGGTACGGGCGCGGAAGCTGTTTGCAAAAAACAGCTGGCCCGTGATTGACGTCACTCGCCGCTCTATTGAAGAGACGGCGGCGTCGATCCTCACCAAGTTATCTGAACGCCGCAATAATATGGGCTCTTAGGCGCACATGGCGGGCCTTGTCTTGGCGTCTGGCAGCGAAGCGCGAGCGCGGCTTCTCGCGCAAGCCGGCGTTCCATTTGTGGCGTGTCCATCGAAGCTCGATGAAGATTCGCTTCGCACAGCAATGAAAAAAGAGGGCGCTTCACCCGCTCAGATGGCTGAACGACTGGCTGAGGTGAAGGCGCTATCGCATTCGGCGGCGGATACGTTCGTCATCGGAGCGGACCAGATTTTGGAATGTGACGGAGAGCGTTTTGATAAAGCGTCCTCGCGCGACGAGGCTCTTGAAGCTTTGCGCTTTTTGCGAGGCCGGACGCATAGTCTGCATACCGCTGTATGCGTCGCCCAGAACGGCGTTGTTGTATGGGGAGCCCTCTCCTCCCCTCGCCTTCACATGCGCGCGTTTTCGGATGCATTTTTGGAAGACTACGTTCGCCGCGCCGGCGATGCGGTTGAGACGAGCGTCGGAGCTTATGAGTATGAGGGCTTAGGCGCGCAGCTTTTCCAGTCAGTTGAGGGCGACTATTTCTCCGTGCTCGGTCTTCCCCTATTGCCGCTTTTAGACTTTCTGCGACGCGCCAGCGTCTTGGAGACGTAGGGGTATGGCCGAACCATCTTCGTTCCCAATAGCGGCTGTCATTGGCGATCCGATCGCCCATTCGCTGTCCCCTCGGATGCATCGATATTGGCTGAAAGCCGCTCGCCTGGCTGGGGAATACGGACCGCTCCACATCAAGCCTGCGGACTTTGCCGACGCTATCGCGATGCTTCCGCGTTTGGGCTTTGTCGGCGCGAATGTCACCCTCCCCCATAAAGAAGCCGCCGCCGCTATCGCTGACGAGACGGAAGATGCGGTGGACGCAATGGGCGCCGCCAACATGCTCACGTTTCTGCCGGACGGCCGCATTGAGGCGCGAAACACGGACTGGATCGGCTTTATTGAGGCTGTGAAAGCTGAGGCGCCGTTACAGGCGGCGGCCCGTGGGCGAGCGCTCGTTCTGGGCGCGGGAGGGGCTGCAGCTGGCATTGTTTATGCGCTGCAAAGGGAGAGATGGGCGTCAATTGTCTTAGCGAATAGGACCCATGAGAAAGCGCAAGCTTTTGCCAGCCGATTTCAGAATGATCGGCTCGACATTATACCGTGGGCTGAGAAAGAAAAGGATCTTGGCGATTTCGACCTTATCGTAAACACCACAAAGCTCGGTATGCTGGGTGCGCCGTCTTTGAATCTAGATTTGGTCTCCGCCCGTAAAGCGGCGGTTATGGATATTGTGTATACGCCGCTCCGCACCCCTCTTTTGCGGGAGGCTGAACGCTGCGGCCTCATCACCATCGATGGGCTCTCCATGCTCATGCGACAAGACGCGCCCGCGTTTCAGTCCTGGTTCGGCGCCGCTGCAACCGTTGATGACGGGCTGCGTGCCCATTTGATCAAAGCGCTTGAGCGGGACCGGCCTGCATGATTGTTCTCGGCCTCACAGGCTCCATTGGTATGGGGAAGAGTGAAACAGCGCGCATGTTTGCAGCTCTGGGCGCGCGGATATACGACGCCGACGCGGCCGTTCACGCGCTTTACCAAAAGGGCGGCGAGGCGGTGGCGCCGATTGGCGCGGTTTTTCCAGAAGCTATTGTTGAGGGCGCTGTCGACCGAGCGAAACTCTCGCAAGAAGTACTCAACGATCAAGCGGCGTTGGGCCAGCTTGAAGCCATCGTCCACCCCCTGGTGCGACAAGCCCAAGCCCGCTTTATCGAAAAAGCGAAAGCTGAGGGCGCCGCGCTCGCTG
>JBCDJH010000129.1:0-6313 GCA_038747965.1 Pseudomonadota bacterium | reverse complement strand
GAGGGCCTCTACGGCTATCTCGGCGCTGGTTACAATCAGCCGCTCGATTCCGATCTTGGCGACGTGGTCGCCGGCGATATCGAGTATGACGCCGGCCTCGGCGTGCTCGGCGCCATCGGCTACGACTATGGCGATTACTTCCGCACCGAGTTGGAACTTGGCTTGCGCACCAACGATGTTGAGGACGTCGAGAACTTCGACGGCGGCCTCGGCGATACGGACGTGTTCACCGCGATGGCGAACATGATTTTCACGGCCCCCGTCAGCTCCGCGTTTGAGCCCTACATTGGCGGCGGTGTCGGCATTGGCCGGATCGAGCGCGATGTGAGCGCAACCGGCCTCGATCTCGACGATGACGATGTGCAGCTCGCCTATCAAGGCATCGCTGGCGTGGCGTTCAAGGTCGCCGAAAGCCTGGCGCTGGATGTCAGCTATCGCTATCTGCGCCTGGAAGACCAAGACATCGTGACGCCGGCTGGCGAAGTCGAAGCTGAATATGCGGCCCACGGCGTCTTCGGCGGTCTGCGTTGGAACTTCGGGTCTCCGGCGGCTCCGGCCCCCCGCGCGCAAGCCGCGCCGGCCCCGGCGCCCACACCCGCTCCGGCGCTCGCGCCCGTTGATGCGGTGGCCGAAGATCTTGAGATCATCGTTTACTTCGACCTGAACTCGTCGGTCCTGACCGCGCAAGCTGATGCGTTGATCCAACAAGCCGCTTCGACGGCCTTGTCGGACGACATCAATGCGGTGGTCGTGTCCGGCCACACCGATACGTCGGGTTCCACGGCTTACAACCAAGTGCTCTCCGAGAAACGGTCCGCAGTCGTTCAAGAAGCGCTGGTCCGCTATGGCGTTCCCGCGACCATGATCCGGTCTTCGGCGCTTGGCGAAAGCTCGCCGGCTGTTGCGACGGGCGACGGCGTGCGTGAGCCGCTGAACCGCCGCACCGAAGTCTCCATCACGTTTGAGTAACCGTCCCTCGGCCCCCTGGCCGGACGGGTTGGAACGAAATCGCCGGCGACGCTGCTTTGTAGCGTCGCCGGTTTCTTTTTCGCGCCGTCTTGAAGGCGCGTCTTAACGTTTGGTTAAGGTCTGTTAACCACCGTTCGCCCGTGGTCCATGGCGTCCCGCCGGGTCAGGGGCGCCCAGAGGAAAGCCGTTCTGGCGATGGCGCAGCGCAAATCCCCCTCTGGTCCCCGCCGGACGCGGCCCGTGCGCCGCGCCAAGGGCGCGCGCAGCGGGCAACGGCGCGCCGCCGCATCGCCTAGCGCCTCAAAACCCAAAACCAGCGCCGCTGGCGCTAAGACGAGCAAGACGGCTGGGACCAAAAAACCCACGGCGGCCAAGGGCGGCGCGCGCAGCACAGAGACGCGCAGCGCCGCTCCCAAGCGGCAGCGACGGTCTGGCGGCGCTCCGGCAAAGCGCGCCTCGGCGGCAAAAAAGTCGGCCACACGTCGATCCGCCGCCGGGCTGCGCGCCAAGCACTCTAAGAGCTCACAAAAGGCGAGGGGGCTGTGGGCGCAGGGCAGGCAGCGCCTGGCCGCGCTCCCGGGGTTTCGGGCCCTGGCGACGCCATCGCAGAAGAGGCGCGGCGGTTCAGGCCGTGGCGGGGCCAGCGTCCCGCGCAGATCTTCTGGCGGCGGACGGCCGCGCAAGGCGAAGGCCCCGTCGCTCGCCTGGCGGTGGACCGACTTTGGCCGGGCCGCGCATCACCTCGGCGTGGTTGCGATCGGCTTGCTCGTCGGCGCCGCCGCTCTTGTCGCTCACTACAGCCAAGATATGCCGGATACGTCGGCTTTGTGGTTGCCGGACGATCGCCCCAGCGTCGCGTTTCAAGACCGAAACGGAAGTCTCGTCGCCCACCGGGGCGGCGCGCCTGGACAATTCGTCCGCCTGCGGGACTTACCCCCGCATATGGCGGACGCCGTCATCGCCGTTGAAGATCGCAACTTCCGCCACCATGTGGGCGTCAATCCCATCGCCATCCTGCGCGCCGTGCGCGCCAACGCCAGCGCCGGGGGCGTCGTCCAGGGCGGCAGCACGATCACCCAACAGCTCGCTAAGAACCTATTCCTCACATCCGACCGCACGCTGAAACGCAAAATCCAAGAGCTGATGCTGGCCATTTGGCTGGAGGCTCGCTTCGACAAGGATGAAATCCTCAGCCTCTATCTCAACCGGGTTTATTTTGGCGCCGGCGCGATGGGCGTCGACGCCGCAGCGCGCCGCTACTTCGCTAAGCCGGCCACAGATGTTTCGATAGGCGAAGCGGCGATGCTCGCCGGCCTCCTCAAAGCGCCGTCTCGCTATGCGCCCACCAGCAACCCGGAAGCTGCGCGTCGGCGCTCCGCCATGGTGCTGGAC
This sequence comes from Pseudomonadota bacterium, assembly GCA_038747965.1. Taxonomy (GTDB): domain Bacteria; phylum Pseudomonadota; class Alphaproteobacteria; order Caulobacterales; family Parvularculaceae; genus JBCDJH01. The sequence continues at coordinate 3,952 of JBCDJH010000129.1, read as the reverse complement.
GCGATGGCGACCGGCGGCTTCCTCACCCCAGCCGCCCGGACCGCCGCCGCAAACGAGCCCATTATCTTACGGCGGGAACAGAAAGTCTCCAAGGCTCCCTATTTTGTAGACTACGTATACGGAGAGGCGGAGCGCTTGGCGCTGCAGGCGGACGACGACATCATTGCCCGCACCACTCTCGATCCCGCCTTGCAGAGCGCAGTCGAGATGGCGCTTTCAGAAGAGCTAACCGCGATCGACGACCGCGCCAACGGCCTCAATGGCGCTGTTGTGGTGATGACGGACGATGGCGCCGTGCGCGCGATGGCGGGCGGTCGGTCCTATAGCGCCAGCCAGTTCAACCGGGCCGTTCAGGCGTTTCGGCAGCCAGGGTCCTCCTTCAAGCCCGTTGTCTACGCCGCGGCCCTGGAGAATGGTTGGCGGCCCAGTTCCGTCTTTTATGACGGCCCCATTGAGATCGGCGCCTGGAGCCCCGCCAATTACGGCGATCGGTATTATGGCGACGTCTCCATGTCGTTCGCGCTCACCCAGTCCCTCAATTCCGTCGCAGTGCGTCTTTACCCGCGGGTCGGCGGGCGCCGCGTGCTTGAAATGGCGACGCGCCTCGGTTTGTCGGCGCCCGCGCGGCCGACGCCCGCCATGGCGCTGGGGGCGGAAGAGACGAACTTGTTACAACTCACCTCCGCCTACGCCATTTTCAGCAATGGCGGCCGGCGGGTCGCTCCGTTCGGGGTGGAGCGCGCGCTCACCGGCGACGGCGCTGAGATCTTTGCGGCCCCGTCGCTCGCCTCGGCGAAAACTGTGCTGTCCGCCGCCGACGCGAAGGCGATGACGAAGATGCTGCGCCGGGTTGTCCGGGACGGGACGGGCCGGCGCGCCCGTCTTGAAGGCGCCGCCGCCGCTGGCAAGACGGGCACCAGTCAGGATTTCCGCGACGCGTGGTTCGTTGGCTATGCGGAAAACGTTGTCGCGGGCGTATGGATTGGGGCGGACGACAATTCGGCGATGGACCGTGTGGCCGGCGGCGGCGCGCCTGCGAAAATCTGGAAGCGGACGATGGAGGCGGCGCTCCAAATGGAAGGCGTCGAACGACGGGGCGGTGTGTGGGAGATCGCCCGGCCCCGTCAAGGCGTCACGGCGCCCATCGGCGCGCGCGTATCCGCGGAAGAAGAATGGAGGCCGGGCCTCTACTAGAGCGAACCACCACGAAACAGAGCGTCCGTTTCTGATCCGCAATTCGTATCAGGCAGCGCTTGAGGGTGTTGCGGCGCCACCCCAGACCCTATCGGCGGAGATAAGCTGGGCGCGGGCCGCCAACACTCAGTCTCAGGATAAATCAAGCGCATAGCCCGCTGAGCGCACCGTGCGCACGGGGTCGTCGGAGGCGTGTTTGTTCAGCGCTTTGCGAAGACGGCCGATATGCACGTCGACGGTGCGCGCCTCCACAAAAACGTCTGATCCCCATACGGCGTTTAAGAGTTGCTCGCGGCTGAAAACGCGCCCTGGATGCTGGATGAGATGGTCCAGCAATCGAAATTCCGTTGGGCCCAGATGAATCTCCTGCTCCCCGCGGCGAACCCGGTGGGAGGTGCGATCCAGCACGATATCGCCGTAGGTGACGGCGTTGTCGAGCAGCGATGGCCGGATCCGGCGCAAAACGGCCCGAATGCGGGCCGTCAGCTCAATCATTGAAAAGGGCTTGGCGACGTAATCGTCAGCGCCTGTATCAAGGCCTCGAACGCGGTCAGCCTCTTCGCTGCGCGCCGTCAACATAATCACGGGGACATTGCGCGTCTCCGAGCGCGAGCGCAGCCGCCGGCACACCTCGATCCCAGACACCTTCGGCAACATCCAGTCGAGCACCACAAGGTCGGGTTCGCTCTCCTCAATCTTGAGGAGCCCCTCCTCTCCATCCGTGGCGAGACTGATGTCGAAGCCTTCCTTGGCGAGGTTGTACTCCAGCAACGTCGCCAGCGGCGCCTCGTCTTCGACGACGAGGATCTCTGGTTTGCTCATCGCTTTTCATCCCAACATGGCCCGGGCAGCGCCGCCTCCGAATGCCAACGACGCCGCTAGTGTTGTCCTGTCGTCTCGTCTCAATTCGAGGCGTTCTAGCGCGCCCCGGCGATGATGGCGGCGAGGCTCCGCCTGCTGAGTACCAGCCTCGCGAAACTATGTGGGGTCGGCGTCGTCTTCGCTCGCCAAATCAACGCCTGGCGAGGGCGATTTGGCGATCGATGTCGAGCTCGTGACGTCGCCTTTTGGGCGCTCCTCGGCGACATGTTCGCCAACCACAAGAAAGTGAATCGCCTCGGCAATGTTGGTCGCGTGGTCCCCTATTCGCTCGAAATTCTTTGCCACAAAGGCCAGGTGCGTACAAGCGTCGATCGCCGCCGCGTCCTCCGCCATAGCGGTCAGAATCTCTGAGAAGAGGCTGTTGAACAGCTCGTCCACCTGGTTGTCGCCGCCCCACACTGCCATGGCTTTGCCCGCGTCCCGCTCCGCATAGGCGTTGAGGACGTCCGCGAGCCGGGTGAGGCAAATGCGGCCCAAGCGGAGAACGCTGGTCGACATCTTCAAGGGCGGCCCGGCGTTCAATACGAGCGCCCGTTTGGCGGTGTTCTTGGCGAGGTCGGCCACCCGTTCTAACTCGCTGGCGATGCGGATGGCGGAAATCGTCGTCCGTAAGTCGATGGCCACCGGTTGGCGCAAGGCGAGCAGCCGATACACCCTTGACTGAACATCCCGGTCCAGCGCGTCGACCCGGGCGTCGCCGGCGATGACGCGTTCGGCCGCGGCATCGTCGCGCCGGGCGATGGCCTCAATGGCTGTCGAGAGGTGCGATTCGGCGAGCCCGCCCATCTGGGCGAGATCTACGTCCAGCGCTTCAAGCTCTTCCAAATAAGAGCGGACGATGTGTGTCGAGCTGGCCATTGCGCCAATCCGCTGGGGGGCTTCCGACAAGAAGCAAATCGCCATTGAAGGGAGGCTATACGAAAGCAGGCCCAATCGCCAAAAAGTTGGGCACGAGCGGGATATCGCCGATGGATTGCACGCGTCTTGAGCAGTGGGCGGGCGTTGGAGGCGTAAGGCCGACTATCCAATCCGCCCCGTGATGTAGTCCTGGGTGCGAGGGTCGCGCGGATTGGTGAAAATCGCCTGTGTATTCTCGTATTCGACGAGTTCGCCCAGATGAAAGAACGCCGTCCGCTGAGAGACGCGGGCGGCTTGGGCCATCGAGTGGGTGACGATGATGATGCAGTAGCTCGCTCGCAGCTCGTCGATGAGGCCTTCGATCTTGGCGGTGGCGATAGGATCGAGCGCGGAGCAAGGTTCGTCCATCAAGATGACTTCGGGATCGACGGCGATGGCGCGGGCGATTACGAGCCGTTGCTGCTGGCCGCCGGAGAGGCCCGTGCCCGGCTGATCAAGCCTATCCTTCACTTCGCCCCAGAGGCCGGCGCGCACCAAGCTGCGCTCGACGATCTCCTCAAGCTCGGCGCGGCCGCTGGCGACGCCGTGGATGCGCGGCCCATAGGCCACATTGTCGAAGATCGACTTCGGGAACGGGTTGGGTTTTTGGAAAACAATGCCGACGCGGGCGCGCACTTGCACGGGATCGATTTGCGGCGCGTAGATGTCTTCCCCATCCAGCCGCACATCGCCCTCCACCCGCGCGCCTTCGACGGTGTCGTTCATCCGGTTTAGCACCCGGAGAAATGTCGATTTTCCGCAGCCAGAGGGCCCGATGAAAGACGTGACCGAGCGATCCCGGATGTCGAGATCAACGCCCTTGATGGCCTCGAAGTCGTCATAAAAGACGCGGACGTTGCGGCATTGGAACTTTACGGGGCTCGCCGGGTCAGCGGCTTCTGAGAATTCAACGCGGGATGCGGGCTCCATTCGGTTGTCGTCCGCCATCGGATCACCACTTTCTTTCAAAGCGCGCGCG
>JBCDJH010000128.1:0-6338 GCA_038747965.1 Pseudomonadota bacterium | reverse complement strand
GCTGGCGGCGAGATCCGCCGTCGTGACGCCGCGCAGAAGGATTTGGTCGCCGCCATTGAGGTCGGAGAAATCCAGCGTAACGCCGAGCCCGCCATCGCTCGCCCGCGCCAGGATGTCGCCGAAATTGGAGACGCCCGTGAGACCGGACAGGTTCAGAACGTCGGCGCCCAAACCAAAATCGCGGATGTCGTCGGCGCCGTCGCCGGTGCGGTAGACGAAGACGTCCGCGCCCTGGCCGCCGAACAGCGTGTCCGTCCCGGCGCCGCCGATGAGCGTGTCGTCGCCATCGTCCTGGCCGCCGAAGATGAGGTCGTCGCCAGCGCCGCCATCGGCCAGGTCGTCGCCGAACTGGGCGAAGATGGAATCCATGCCGTCGCCGCCATTGAGCGTGTCGTCGTCCTGGTTGCCGGAGAGTTCGTCGTCGCCGGTTCCGCCTTCCACGAGGTCGTCGCCCCGGCCGCCAAACAGAATGTCGGAGCCGCCGTCGCCGCGCAGCGTGTCGTCGCCATCGGGCAGGCTGGAGATGCCGTTGCCGTCCAGCTTGTCGTCGCCGTCGCCGCCTTCGATGAGGTCCGCGCCGGAGAAGCCGAACAGGCTGTCATTACCAGCGCCGCCGGAGAGGGTGTCGGAGGCGTCATCGTTGATGCCGGCGAAGATGGTGTCGTCGCCGTCGCCGCCGGTGAGGCTGTCGGCCCCGTTGGCGCCGGTGATGAGGTCGTTGCCAACGCCGCCATCGACGGTGTCGTCGCCGGCGTTGGCGAAGAGGTTGTCGTCGCCGAGACCGCCGATCAGGAGGTCCGCGCCGTCGCCGCCGAGGATGTCGTCATTGCCGGCGCCGCCATTGAGGATGTCGTCGCCGCTTTCGCCGGCCAGCGTGTCGTCATCGTCGCCGCCCGACAGGCTGTCGTCGCCAGGGCCGCCGTTCAGAAGATCGTCGCCGGCCTCGCCGGTGAGCGTGTCGTCTCCGTCATCGCCGCCGCCGCCGAAGAGCTCGTCGTCGCCCGCGCCGCCGGAGGCCTCATCGTCGCCGTCCGCAAGAAAGATGGAATCATCGCCGGAGCCGCCGAGCGCGGTGTCGTCGCCCGCGCCGCCGAACAGCTCGTCATTGCCGCCGAGCCCCTCCAAGAGATCGTCGCCGCCCAGACCCTGCAACAGATCCGCGTCCTCCGACCCCGTCAGCGTCTCGTCAGACCCGTCCCCAACAACCGTTATCGCCGCCATACCGAGCATCGCGCCGAACACTGCTGGCGTGTCGTCCTCGGTCGCTGCGCCGCCCGAAGAGGAAGTAGACGCCGTCATACGCAAATCCCCATCCGCGTCCCCAGGGGGGGCGGCGCGCCCGCGTTGGCCCCGCTGCACCGCAAAGAGATGGTTAACGGGAAATTAAACGCCAGAAAAGCCGCTCGCCGAGCCAAATGCAGCATTCGCGCCCCGTCCGATTTTGAGGCGCCGGCTGGAATAGCCGGCCAACCTCGCATCCGCCGCGCGTCCATCGGGGCAAGAAGGGCGCCGGTGTGGCCGCTTTACTGCAGGGCGGCTGAGCGAGGCGCGTCCAACGGCGTCGCATCAACGGGGACCGTGGGGGCGATGAGGTCGAGCTCAAACTTCGCGCGCCGTGGCGGCGGACGCAGCGCCGTTGTCACGTAGCGCACGCTTAAGGTTTTAAAGCCGACCTTGGAGAGGGTGAGCCTTGTTTCGCCCTCCCTGGCGATGGGCAGCGCGCAAGGGGTGACGCAGCTGCGTCCATCGCCGAGCTCCGCTTTGGCGCCGCCTGGCGTCGTGACAATCTGCGTCGGCCCGTTTAGAGCGACGCAGCCGTTCGCGCCGCCCAAAAGCGCGACCGCCGCCGCACACTGTTTTAAGCCGCTGGACCTCAGCGCCCACATACGCAACCTCTCGCCTTTCGCTCCGCTCATGCGGCGGCGTTTAATCGATCAAATCCTAATTTGAGATCTGCGATCAGATCTTCGGGGTTCTCAAGGCCGACATGCAGCCGCAGCAGCGGTCCGTCCCGTCGCCATTGCGTCGCTGACCGGAACGCGTCCGGCCGAGCTGGAATGATCAGGCTTTCAAACCCGCCCCAGGAATACCCCATGCCGAACAGGGTCAAACCGTCGAGCATGGCCGCCAGCGCGGCGTCGCGGGCCGGCTTCAAGACGATGCTGAACAGACCGTTGGAGCCTGAAAAATCCCGTCGCCAAATGTCGTGGCCTGGGGTCTCCGGCAGGGCGGGGTGCAGCACCTCAGCCACCTCGTCGCGGCCTTGCAGCCATGTTGCGACGACAAGCGCCGACGCCTCGTGCTGGCGCAGCCGCGTATGCAAGCTGCGCAGGCCCCGCTGGCCGGCATAGGCCTCGTCCGGCGAGACGAACGATCCCAGCTGGCGCAGCGCCGCGCGCACGGCCGCTGCAGTTTCCGCGTCGCCGCTGGTCAGCACCCCCGCCATCGCGTCCGCATGGCCAATGATGTACTTGGTCGCCGACTGGATGCTGAGGTCCGCGCCAACGGCTAGGGGCTTGAATAGAACCCCGGCGCCATAGGTGTTGTCGACGAGAAGCCGCACGCCCGCCGCTTTCGTCGCCTTGGCGATGGCGGGTACGTCCTGCATTTCGAATGTGAGCGAGCCCGGCGTTTCAGCCAAAACGACTTTCGTGTTGGGGCGGAACAACCCCGCGATGTCCGCGCCGATCAAGGGGTCGTAATACTCCGTTTCCACCCCAAACCGCGCGAGGAACCGATTGCAGAAGGCGCGAACCGGATCATAGGCGCTATCCGTCACCAGGATGTGATCGCCCGTCTGGCAAAAAGCCAAAATGCCTGAGGTGAGAGCCGCCAAACCCGATGGCGCGAGCCGCGTCTCAAAGCCGCCTTCAAGATCGCGAACGCCCTCCTCGAAGCAGCGATGGGTCACGGTTCCGGCGCGCCCATAGCCGAAGGGCGCTTCCCCCGACCGCATCGTCTCCAGATCTGGGTACAGGAACGTCGAGGCGCGCTGCACCGGCGGGTTGACGGCCCCGTTATGTTCGTTTGGCCGCCGTCCGGCCGTCACTAGGCGCGTTTCTTCTTTCATTCTCGCCGCTCTATCTCACCCGCCTATGAGTGGCTTTCGGCGAGCGTCGGCGCAAGCCCCCGGCGCCGGGACACCACCGTAAACCCCATCTTCTGATAGAGCGGCAACGCTGCCGGGTGATCAAGCGTGCAGGTTTCAACCGTAAGGTTCGAAATCCCCTGGTCCCAGGCGAGTTCAATCACTTGCGTGAGGAAAAATCGTCCGAGACCGCACCCAATTCTCTCGGGGGTGAGGCCAAAGAAGCTCAGCTCTCCCACCGGCTGGGCGCGGAAGCTGAGCTCCGCCATGCCGCCGGGGGCGCCGTCGATCATCAGGACGTAGATGTGGGTCTGGAGATCGTGGACGATCTCCGTGAGCTCAGCGTCGCTCATCTGTTTCCGGCTGACCCAGTTATAGGGGCGGCCCACCGCGTCGTACAGATAGCGATAAAAGTGAAGCGGGGGGCGTTCGGCCCTCAGCAGAGCCGTCCTCAGATGCGGCGGCGCAGAGGCTTTGGGCAGGCTCGGGCGCGCCCGTTGCTCTAAGGCTGTTACGAGAACATTGATGGGCGGCGTCACGGTGCCCCGGGATCGTTTTCGTCCGCCGCTGTGGCGACGGGCCGCTGAAGGTCGCCGCCCCACTCCGCCCAGGAGCCGTCATAGATCTGGACGTCCCGGCGACCAAGCGCGTTCAGCGCGATGGTCAAGACAGCGGCGCTGACGCCCGAGCCGCAGCTCGTCAGGATGGGCCCGGGCGCATCGATGGGCGCTCCGGCGGCTTCGAAGCGCGCGCGCAGCTCTGGTTCCGGCCGAAGGAGGCCTTCGGCTAAAAGCTCCGTAAACGGTAGAGATACCGAGCCTGGGATATGGCCGCTTCGCAGTCCCGGGCGCGGCTCTGGGGCCTCGCCCCTAAATCTGGCGGCTGGCCGCGCATCGAGAACGAGGCCGCCGCTCGCCGCGGCGGCGGCGACATCGTCAGCGTTCGCGATGATCTTCGTTTCGCCGGCCGGCTCGTAGGATACCGGAGCCGGCGAGGGCGGCGGCCCGCTCTCAACGGTTCCGCCGGCCGCGCGCCAGGCTGGCAGGCCGCCATTCAAGATTGCGACGCGCTCATGCCCAAAAAGCCGAAAAGTCCACCAAACGCGCGGCGCGCTGAAGACGCCGACGGCGTCGTAGATCACCACGTCATCATCCGCCGCAATCCCAAGCCCCCCCACATAGGCGGCGAACAGGGCGGCCGACGGGGCCATATGGGGCAGGCTCGCCTCCGGGTCTGAGGCTTTATCGATATCGAAGAAAACGGCGCCAGGCAGCCGGGCTTCCTGATACTCGGCATATCCATCCCGGCCGGCCGTCGGCAGGTGCCAGGAGGCGTCGATAAGGCGAACCGGCCCCGCCTTCATGCGCGCCTGAAGCTGTTCAACAGATACAATTGGGGAGGGGGTCAGATCCGTCTTTTCTGTGGCCATGCCCATCAATCTTCCATCCAGCTCGGGACCGGCAAACCCTTCTCCTTCAGGAAGACAGGATTGAAGAGTTTGCTCGCGTAGCGGTTTCCGTAGTCGCAGAGGATCGTCACGATCGTGTGGCCGGGGCCCATATCCTTCGCCATCCGAATGGCGCCGGCGATGTTCACGCCGGCCGAGCCGCCGAGGCACAGACCCTCTTCTTCGACAAGGCGGAACAAGATTGGCAAACTCTCCGTATCTTCGATCCGATAGGCGTCGTCTATGGGCGCGCCCTCCAGATTGCCGGTGATGCGGCTTTGGCCGATGCCTTCGGTGATCGACGTACCCTCCGACTTCAGCTCGCCATGCTTGTAGAAGTTGTAGAGGGAGGCGCCGGCGGGATCGGAACACGCGATGCGGATGTTGGCGTTTCGCTCCTTCAGCGCCATACCGACGCCTGCGAGGGTGCCGCCAGAGCCCACTGCGCAGGTGAACCCGTCCACCTTGCCGCTGGTTTGCTCCCAGATCTCCGGGCCCGTCGTCTCATAATGGGCGCTTCGATTGACGGTGTTATCGAACTGCTGCGCCCAGATCGCGCCGTTCGGTTCGCTCTCATTGAGCTCCTCGGCGAGGCGGCCTGAGTACTTCACATAGTGATTTGGGTTTTTGTAGGGGACGGCGTCGACCTCGATAAGCTTTGCGCTGAGGAGGCGGATCGCGTCCTTCTTCTCCTGGCTTTGCGTGCGGGGAAACACGATCACCGTTTTATAGCCAAGGGCGTTGCCCACCATCGCGAGCCCGATGCCTGTGTTCCCGGCTGTGCCTTCGACGATCGTGCCCCCCGGCTTTAGCGCGCCGGTGCGGGCTGCCTCGCGCACGATGTGCAGCGCCGCCCTGTCTTTCACCGACTGGCCGGGGTTCAGAAACTCAGCTTTTCCCAAAATGGTGCAGCCGGTCTCTTCTGAGGCGCGCTTCAACTTCAAAAGCGGCGTGTTTCCAATGAGATCGACAACAGAGGCGGCGGGGGACGCGGTGGGTGCGGTCATGGAGAAAACCTAAAGCGGAGGGCGATCGCCGCGAAGCTATCGACCCGCGCGAGCGACTTCAAGCGACGCAGCTCCCGGGTGATCCGACGGCCGCCTTCCCGCGTAACGCCTAATGAAACACCATATCGCCGACGGCCCGCGATGACGCGCCGCGCGAGTGAAGAAGTAGACGGGCAGACCAAAGCGCAATGACGGAACACTTGGACGGTTTGATTTTTGACTACGCCGCGGGGGCCATGGGCGCTGCCGCGTCTCGCCTGATGGAGGCGCATTTCGAGATGCGGCCGCGTTCAGGCGGTTTGGCGCGCGCTCTCGATGTGGTCGGCGGCGATGCGCTTATGGCGGCGGCGCCCGCTGCGGTCCGCGCGTCGGCCGGCGCTGTGCTCGCTCATACGCCGGTTGAGGCCATGGCTCGACAGGGCGGTGGATCGAACGGATTGCCGATAGCGATTTCAGATCTCTTCCCGAACGATGCGGATATTGAGTGGAGCGGTGTTTGGCCAGGCGTTTCCCACGCACGCAGCGACGTGTTGGATGGGGCGCGGCTTCTGCGCGCCAAGGCGGGAGCTCGGCTGCCGAAACACGCCCATGACGGTCAGGAACTCACGCTTGTCCTCACGGGCGGCTTTCGTGATCGCGGCGCGCACTACCGCGCCGGCGATATCTCGGTCGCAGGACCAGAAGAAGCGCACGAGCTGTTGATCGACGACGGCGAAGAGTGCTTGTGTTTCACGGCTGTAGACGGCGATCTTAAGTTGTCAGGTCCGCTTGGCGCGGTGCTGTCTCTGGTTGGCCT
>JBCDJH010000127.1:0-6338 GCA_038747965.1 Pseudomonadota bacterium | reverse complement strand
GTTTAACGATAAAGCTATGGTGACGCGCGATCTGCTCGACCAGTTGGTGAAGACGAAGCGGTTGGATGGCGCGCAAGACGCGCTTACCCTCGTAAAGAACAATCTGCTCGGAGACGATCCGGACTACGCACAGATGGCCTCTAAGCTTGAAAGCGTCGCAGCGCCTATCGTTCTTATCGCGGCGAAGCAAGACCGCATTGTCGGCGCGCCTGATCTTTCGAAGTTGCCGGAAGGCGTCAAGGCGTATCTATTTGATGAGGCTGGGCATATGCCGCACGTGGAACGGACAGCCGATGTGGTTCGCGCGCTCCGCCAATTGATATAGGCGCCTAAAGCGTAGGGGCGCGTCCTGAGCAGCGGCGCCCTAATCGTCGCTTTGCCGAAGCGATTGGATGGCTTCGAACAAGAAGCGACGCAAAGCGATGCGGCGTTTTTTGTGATCGTGGGCTTGGTGGTTAAGGCTAAGGCCAGTGAGCGTGGTTGTGATGAGGTCTCGCGCCAGCTGAAAATCCTCTGCAGACGCCATTGACCATTCTGGGAACGCGACCGGCAGCAACTGGGTGCGCACCTTGTCATAGCGTGCTGTTTTTTGGTCGAAGATCCTTCGCAGTTGCGCATCCGTCCGGCGCGCCAGCGTTAGCTCTAAAAACGCTTCCGATTCCGGCGTATTCATCAAGCGCCAGTAAATCTCCAGCCCTTGACCTTCCAAAACCCTTTCCCGTTCCGTCAGCTTGCGGATTTCATCGTGAAACTGCCGGAGCCGTCTCAACTCGATAAAGTCGATGGCGGCTCCGATCAGCGCGATGCGCATCGGATAATGATGCAGCATCGTCCCTCGGGACACTTTTGCGGTTTGCGCCACAAGCTGGGTTGACGTTTTGGCGTAACCAAAGTTGGCAAGGCATGAGACGCACGCCTCCAAGAGGCGCGTGCGCGTTTGGGCGCTTTTTCGCTCCTGCAGCGTTGCGTCGGGCTGGTCCAACTCGTTGGGGTCAAGCGCAATGAGCGCGGCCTCAATTTCTGTCAGCTTGTCGAGAACGTCGGTCGCCATTGGTTTCATTCACACCATCCAAGGCGTCCGTTCGCGGTGGCCGCCATCCGGCGGCGCGCCACGCGTGGCTTGCGCCAATATATTGAGATGCAACCGTAAAATACCGTCACCTCTGATTGTTTGATCGAACGTCTTACTATACCGTGTTGGTAAAATATCTGACATATTGCAGTGGAGGTTGTCATGGATCTTAAGTTGCAAGGAAAGAACGTCCTGATTGCTGGCGCAAGCCGCGGCATAGGTTTGGCGTCAGCTAAAGCTTTTGCCGCTGAGGGATGCAATGTCGGGATCTGCGCGCGAGGGCAAGAGGGTGTGGACGCGGCGCTCGCGGCTCTCTCCGCCCATGGCGTGAAAACGACTGGGGCCGCCGTCAATATGGCGGACGCCGCCGCCTACGGCGCCTGGGTGAGCGCCGCCGCGGATGAGCTTGGCGGATGCGACGTTTTCATTCCCATGGCCTCGGCCGGCGGCGGACCGGCGAGCGAGGAGACGTGGCAGGCGACGTTCGAGCTTGATCTTCTTTCGGTGTTCCGGGGCGTTCAGGCGGCGTTGCCCTATCTTGAGAAATCCGATGCGGGATCGATTGTCGCGGTGTCGACGACAGCCGCTTTGGAGGATTTCGGCGGGCCGCAAGCCTACAACTCCATGAAGGCGGCCGTGACCAACTACGCCTCCAACATGTCGCAGGCGCTGGCGCCGAAGAATATCCGTGTCAACACCGTGTCGCCGGGGCCCATCTATATCGATGGCGGGGCTTGGGAGTATGTCAAGAACCAGATGCGGGAGTTCTACGACGCCACCCTCGCGACAATCCCCATGGGTCGGTTTGGCAACGCAGAAGAAGTGGCGAACGCCATCGTCTTCGCCGCGTCGTCCGCTGTGCCGTTTATGACGGGCGCCAACATCGTCGTCGATGGCGGCACGACCAAACGCGTTCAGTACTAAGCGCGTTTTCTGGATGGGAGGTTTGACATGAGCGAAGATGATAAGAAGAGAATAAACGCCGTGTTCGTCGTCGGCGGTGATTGGCACGATGTTGACTTCGCACGCTTGGAGATTCTGAAGCTGCTGTCTGAGGATGAACGCATCCGAACGCGGGTGTTTGAAGATTATGATAGCGCGCGAGGCGCTCTTGCGGACGCGGACTTTTTGATCTCCTACACCACAAATGTGGTCGGGGGGCTCGACACTCAAGAAGCGCTTAAGGGGTTTGTCGAATCCGGCAAGCGTTGGTATGCGCTGCACGGAACAAACTCCGTATTGCGGTTTCTGTCGCCAGAAGGAGCTGGCTATGGCCAACTCCTGGTCGACGCGCCGCGCTGGACGCCCCTCTTTATGGAAACCCTCGGCAGCCAGTTTGTCGCGCATCCGCCGGTGGCGCCCTACCGGGTGGAAGTCACGGCCCCAGATCATCCCATGGTGGAGGGCGTTGAGCCTTTCGAAGCGACCGATGAACTCTATCTCATGGAGACCCATGGGGACTTAGAGGTGATGCTGCACTGCGAGTTCGGCGGAAAGGCGACCGGCTTTGTTGAGAAAGACTGGGAGAAAGCTCAGCACCCAGTTTTTTACAAAAAGGCCGTCGGAGAAGGTGAAGTCCTGTACCTGACCCTTGGCCATTGCCGGGGCCACTACGACATGGAAGGGGTCACTGACTATTATCCCGCGGTGGAGCGCGGCTCCTGGGATTTGCCAGTGTTCTATACCCTTTTGCGGCGGGGCATCGATTGGGCGAAGGAACCGGCGCTGGCTTAGCGCGACCAGAATTGGGCGTCGATGCGGGAGCGTCAAAGAGCTGCGCGCAGGCCGGCGCGCCGACTGTTGAAGAGGGGGCGGCGTCGTGGGGCGCGAGAAGGCGGATAAGCAAGTCGCGTTGGTGTTGGGCGCATCGACGGGAATTGGGGCTGCGACGGCCCAGCGGCTAGCCCAACGCGGACACTCGGTCTACGGCACAAGCCGCGATGCGTCGCGCATTGATCTGAAAAACGTGATCGGCTTGTCCGTGGACGTGTTTGACGAAGCGTCCATAGACGCCGCCGTCGCTCGCATTCTCTCAGACGAGGGACGTATCGACGCGCTCGTTTACAGCGCTGGGTTCTACACAGCCGGGGCCGTTGAGGAGACTTCCCTCGCTGACGTTCAAGATCAGCTTTATGCGTATTTCTTCGGGGCCGTGCGCTGCGCCCAAGCCGTCTTGCCGCATATGCGGGACAAGGAGTTCGGCCGATTGGTGTTCATGAGCTCGACGGCTGGGACGGTCGCCATACCGTTTCACGCGGCCTACTCCGCGAGCAAGGGCGCGCTTGGGCGGTGGGTTGAAGCCTTCGCCTACGAGGTTGAGCCGTTCGGGGTGCGCGCATCCTACATCGAAGCCGGACCCATTCGGACAAATGCGCCAAACGCCATGCGGTCCGTCGATAGCCCAATGTCGGTCTACCGAGAGAGCCGAACGAATGCGGAGGCTGCGTTTAAGAAGTCCATCAATTCCGGGCTCAAGCCAATCGCCATCGCCAAAGCGATTACGAAGGCGATCGAGAGCGATCAGCCGCGCGTGCGCTACCGCGTAGGGACGCCCGGCAAGATCTTCCCGTTCTTGCAAGCGGTCTTGGGCGAAAAATCGTTCCGCGGCTTGATGAAAGCGTCGTTTAAAGTCTAAGCGAACCGAACGCCGCGCGCCGCCGCTTGACGCTTACGAGGTCTTTTGGGCCTGAAACTCGGCGAGATCGAAATAATCGCGCCACTTGTCGATCTCTCCAGCTGAGTTGAATTCGAAAACGCCCATAACGCGGACGGAAATGTTTGCGCCGCCCTGCATAAAGAAGTGATCGCTCCGCTCCGTCAGAACGGCGCCCTGGGCGGTTTCGGCAATCTGGTGCACCTCCCACTGAACCCGCTCAACGCCGCCCAGAAACGGTGTGATGAACTCCCGCACAGCATCCCTCCCGGTCAAAACCGGCATCGGAATGTTGTGGTAGACGACGTCGCTGGCGAGCGCGCTGAGGATCGCCTCCACGTCCTTCGCTTCCCAATGGCGAATGAAAGCGAGCGCCTTCTCGATATGGCTCACCGCTAAGCCTTCTCGAATTCGATATTCAGCTCGAACACGCCGCGCATGAGAATGCTCGGAAGGTACTCAAGCCGGTTCTTGTCGGGGTCGAGGCGAATATTTTTGAGCCGCCTTAGAATAATAGGAAACGCCATTTGCATTTCTTTGCGGGCGAGCTGCGCGCCCATACAGGTGTGAATGCCGGCGCCGAAGGCGAGATGGTCCCCAGCATTGTCGCGCTTCATGTCGAAGGCGTCAGCATTGGCGAACTTATTATCATCGCGGTTGCCGGAGCCGTATCGCACCAGAACCAAGTCATTCTTGGCCACCGGCACGCCGTTAATCTCGGTGTCCTCCGTCGCCACGCGCCACATATTGTTCGTGGGCGATAGGAACCGAAGCGTTTCTTCAACGAAGTTCTCCACCAGCGCCGGATCAGCCCGCAGCGCTTCCATCTGCTCCGGATGGGTGAGGAGGTAATAGAGCCCCGCCGTCAGCGTGTGGGCGGTCGTCTCGTTGCCGGCGACCAGCAGCTGCTGGAGAATGGAGAGGAGTTCCTCATAAGTCATCTTCCGGTCGTCGCCCTCTTCAGAGAGGTCGGCGTGGACCAGATCTGAGATCACGTCGTCCGTCGGTCGGGCGCGTTTTTCTTCGATCACATCGACGAAGTATTTTTGGAACTCCACCACTTTGGAGGCCGCCCACAGGCGCTGGGGCTTGTCAGCCATCCCGCTCAATTGAAGAATGAAAGCGTTCGACCACTCCTCGAATTGATCATAGCCCTCACGCGGCACGCCCAGCGCGTCGGCGATCACATACATCGGCAGCTTGTTCGCGAATTCGCTCTTGAACTCGCATTTGCCGGCGGCGGGCAGGTCGTCGATCAACTGATTAACAAGGGCTTCCACATAGGCGCCCATCTGCAGCACCCGCTTATAGGTGAACGCCTTCATGGCCAGCTTTCGGTAGCGGGTGTGCTCCGGCGGGTCGGCTGTGAGCATTGTGTCAGTCACCATCCAGCCTTGCTTTTGGATGGCGACTTCATCGGGATCTTGCTCCTCCGCTCCGCCGGACCGCAGCTGTGTGGAGAACTTGTTCGAGAATAGCTTCGGCTTTGAATTCACCTCCCGAATAAGGTCGTAGGTGGAGACGTAGACAACGTTGTTCTTCGGGTCGCGGAAGACGGGCGCTTCGTTGCGCAGCCGCGCATAGAAGGGGTGAGGGTCCTGAAGGAACAGCGGGTCGAACGTGTCGACTTCGTGAAGCGGCGCCGTTTTCGGATCCGGTTTTGACGCGCTTTCTGCTGTTGATGACATAGGCCCTTCCTCCTTGCCTAAGGCGTCCAAGGCCGCATTGCCCGTTCGGGCGCAGTCGGCTCCTTCGCCGCCATGCTTTGTCTTTGCGCCAGCATAACTTGGCGGCCTGGCCCATCCCCCTAGTAAAATTGATCGTTTCGAGGCCGCTTCGGCCTGTTAACGTGACCCTCTGCAATAGTGTAACTTGCAATGGAACGACATCTGCGCTGCAGCGCAGCAATCGAGTGGTGGTTCGTAGAGCGCTCTGTTCTCAAAGTGAGGCGTTCACACGGTCCACAAGCGAAGCAGAAATGGGGCTTCGCCAAGCGAAGCGCCCAACTGGGAGAGAAACGAGCACCATGCAGTTACAAATGTCCCCTGAAGAGTTGGCGCGCGCCTATCGCCGCATGAGCTCAATTCGTCAGTTTGAAGAACGCATCGAAAAAGAGTTCGCGCTGGGCAATATACCGGGCTTCGCCCATGTGTATTTGGGCCAAGAAGCGTCGGGCGTCGGCATATGCCATGATTTGACCGACGAGGATTGGATTGGCTCCACCCACCGCGGCCACGGCCATTGCCTCGCCAAGGGCTGCGACATCCGGGGAATGATGTTCGAGATCATGGGCAAGGCGGACGGCCTCTGCAATGGCAAAGGCGGCTCCATGCATATTGCGGACTTCGATCGGGGCATGCTTGGGGCCAACGCCATTGTGGGCGGGGCGCCGCCCATCGCCGTCGGCGCGGCGATGACGCAGAAGCTAACCAAGTCGGGCCGCGTCGCGGTGGCTTTCGGGGGCGATGGCTCGTCCAATCAGGGTACGACGTTCGAAGCGATGAATATGGCGGTGGTGCTGGGCGCCCCGGCGATTTTCGTGATCGAGAACAATGGCTATGGCGAGCATACGGGCGCGGACTACGCGGTCGGCTGCGATTCCATCGCCGAGCG
>JBCDJH010000126.1:0-6353 GCA_038747965.1 Pseudomonadota bacterium | reverse complement strand
TCCTCGACAAATCCATCACGGTTTTCGTAGACGGCGAAGACCCGGGCGGCGAGCGTGTCTTCGATGATCGGGCCGGTTAGCGAGCCGGAGCCGCGGATATAGTCGAAGTTGCCGTACGTGAATTCCGCCGTGCCGCCGAATTCATACTCAGGCTCTTTGCTGGTGACGCTGATGGCTCCCGCCGAAACGTTGCGGCCGAACAGCGTGCCTTGCGGGCCGCGCAGAACTTCGACCGACTGGATCTCGCCGAGTTCGCCGAGGGCCACGGAGTTCCGCGCCCGGTAGACGCCATCGATAAAGACGCCAACGGAGGATTCAAGGCCCGGGTTGTCGCCAACGGTGCCGACGCCCCGGATCCGGGCGTTCGCGCCGGCGGCTTCCGATTGGGTGGCCGCGAGATAGAGGCTTGGCGACACGTCGATCAAGCCGCGGATGTCGCGAATGCCGGAATTCTCTAAGAGTTCGCCGGAGTAGGCGGTGACGGCGAGAGGCACGTCCT
Source organism: Pseudomonadota bacterium (assembly GCA_038747965.1). Taxonomy (GTDB): domain Bacteria; phylum Pseudomonadota; class Alphaproteobacteria; order Caulobacterales; family Parvularculaceae; genus JBCDJH01. The sequence goes on along the minus strand of JBCDJH010000126.1, from coordinate 5,854 downwards.
GGACGTTCTCTTCCCGCCGCGTGGCGGTCACCAAGACTTCGTCTAAAAGGCCTTGCGAGAACGCTGGGGTCCCCACACCGAATGACCCCAAAGCCAAAATTGACGCGCTCTGCAGAACGGCGATCTTACGCATCTATCCTCTCCCTTTATGAGCGCTGACGCCGCTTGCGCGGACTTACGCATCCGATGCGTTCGAATGCGGCGCATTGGTCTTGTATAATTCCATGACAAGCATACGCGTTGGGCGACTTGGGGCAACCTTCTAGCGCGTTCGCGCTATGCGGCTGGTCGCTGCGGGCGGGAGCGCCTGTTGATCGCAGACGCCTAGCAAAAACAACCCGTTACGCCGTCATGTCGGTTCATTCGGCGACGGGCGCACAAGCGTCGCAGGGGCGCCGTCTCCGCTTGTCTGTGGCGCCTAATCCTCACTTCCCGGAACCGGGAGGTTGAGGCCGCGGCGCTGTGACACGCAACGTTAGGCGCGGTCTCTTAACGAAATCAGAATCTCAACCGCCGCTCGCCGCTCAGTCTCGGCCCAACGTCTTCTTCAAATCCTGCAACGAGAACGGGAAGACGATGGTGTTCGACCGGTCGTTGGCGATTTCCTGCAAGGCGCCGAGGTAGCGCAGCTGCATGGACGCTTCGTTCTCTGAGAGGATGTCCGCCGCTTCAGCAAGTTTTGCGGCCGCCTGCTGTTCGCCTTCCGCTGAAATCACTTTCGCCCGGCGCTCCCGTTCCGCCTCGGCCTGTTTCGCGATGGCGCGAACCATGGAGGGGTCGATGTCCACATGCTTGATTTCGACGTTCGAGACCTTGATGCCCCAAGCCTCGGTTTGCGCGTCGAGCACTTCTTGAATGTCTCGGTTCAGCTTGTCGCGCTCGGCCAGCATCTCGTCGAGTTCGTGTTTGCCGAGTACGGAGCGAAGCGTCGTTTGCGCGAGCTGGCTGGTCGCCGCCATGAAGTTCTCCACCTGGGTGATCGCCCGCACGGCGTCCAGCACCCGATAGTAAATGACGGCGTTGACTTTGACAGAGACATTGTCCCGGGAGATGACGTCTTGGGTCGGCACATCATGCACCAGGGTGCGCATGTCCACCTTCACCATCTGCTGAATGACGGGCACAAGCAACACAAGGCCCGGGCCGCTGGCGTTGCGGCCGACTCGGCCGATGGTGAAGATAACCCCGCGCTCATACTCCCGCAGGATCTTGACGATCTGCGATACAACGACCACGAACAAAACCAAGAAGGGAATGAGGGTGGCGACGCCCAACTCCTCAATGATCTCCAACATCACCGCGTCTCCTTGCGTCTCGCGTCAGCGCGCCTGGCTCAGGCGGCGCGCACCACCAATACCAGGCCGTCCACGTCCGTCACCCGCACGCGTTGCCCAGGCTCCAGCCGATCGCGGGAGCGCGCCCGCCACCGCTCGCCCTCGACAATGACGCGGCCCTCGCCGCCGTCCCAACTCTCAACGACGCCTTCGCGCTTCTTGAGGGCGTCGGCGCCGATCACTGGCCCGCGCCCGTGGGTGCGGGCGATGGCGAAAAGGATCGCGCCAAGGAACAACGCTCCAAGAACGGCGAGGGCGCCGAGCACCACCAGCGAAACTTCAAAGCCCGGCGCGTCTGACGGGAAAATGAAGTACGCGCCCGTTAAGAACAATATGAGGCCCGTGAGGCCTATGAGCCCAAAACTGGGCGTAAACGCCTCAAGCACCACAAGGATCGCGCCAATGCCCATGAGGCCCACGAACAACCAATCCACCGGCAACACTTGGAAGGAGTAGAGGCCGATGGCGAGCGACACGACGCCAAGCGTGCCCGGGAAAATCGAGCCCGGATTCCACATCTCAATGATGAGACCGTAGACGCCGATGGTCATGAAAATGATGGAGACGTTGGGGTTGGAGATGAAGGCGAGAATGCGGGTGACGAGATCGGGCTCGACGCGCTCAAGCGCCGCGCCTTCAACGTCGAGCGTCGTTTCCTCTCCATCCACTTCGACGACGCGGCCTTGCATCTTGGTAAGCAGCTCGTCCAGATCCTTGGCGATATAGTCGATGACGCCGAGTTCCAGAGCCTGGTTAGCGGACGCGCTGGCCGCCTCGCGCACCGCTTTCTCCGCCCACGCTGCATTGCGCCCGCGCTGTTCCGCAAGGCTGCGAATATAGGCCGCCGAGGCGTTGACGGCTTTGGCGCGCACGGCGTCTTCGTTGCTCAAGGCGGGCGGCGGCGAGTCCGCTTCCGGCGCAGCCTCGTTTGCGCCTTCTTCCTCGCCGGCTGCGGCGTCAGCTCCGTTCTCGTCCGTCGCTCCATCGTCGCTCGCGTCGTCATCGGCGTCCGGAGCGTCTCTTTCAGGCTGCGGCGCGGGGCGCGGGGCTGGGCGCTCGCCCGGCTCCGGCGACGGGTTCTGACTGATTTGGATGGGGGTCGCCGCGCCGGTCGCTGTGCCGGGGGCCATCGCCGCCACGTGGCTCGCATACATGATATAGAGGCCGGCCGACATCGATTGAGCGCCCGACGGCGACACATAGGCGGCGACAGGGATCGAAGAGCCAAGGATCGCTTGGTTGATGAGCTGCATGGAGGAGACAAGCCCGCCCGGCGTGTCCATCTCCAACACCACCAGGTCAGCGCCCGCGCCCGCGGCCGTCAGCAGCTCCCGCTCAATGTACTCCGCGGTGGCGGGGCCAATTGCGCCTTTGATTTCGAGAATGACGCCGGACTTAGCGCCCGCGCCGGGCGTGGTCGGCGTCGGGGGCGCGTTCTGGGCGACGCCCGCGTCCCATTGCGCGAGCCAGAGCAGCGCGCCGAGCGCTGTCAGTAGCGCGAAGAAGGGTAATCGCCGCCCAATCGATTGCATGCATCGCCCCCTTTACACCCCGCCATTACATCCCTCGGGCACCATAGTCTCTTTGGTGGGCGATGCAACGCGGCGGAAAGGGCTTCGCCGGGTTTCCGCGTGACGGTCTTAAACCAAGACGGCGGGCGGCTTCAGGCGTTGCGTCCTGCGCCATTTGGCATTAGCAGACCCCATGACTGACACGCCGCAGGCCCCTCGTCCCGCGACCGCTTTCGCCGATCTGGGCGAGCCCTTCGCCGACCCCGTCGCGCCGGCGAGTTTTCCGAAACAGATTGTCCGTTTCCGAAACCAGCGCTGGGCGGACCGCGTTGGGCTGGGCGGCCTCGACGAGGCCGGCTGGCGCACGCACTTTGCGAGCTTCACGCCGCTGAAGGGCGGGCAGGCCGAGCCGCTCGCCGTCCGGTATCACGGGCATCAATTCCAGGTTTACAATCCGGATCTAGGGGACGGACGGGGCTTCCTCTACGCTCAACTCCACGATCTGGCCGATGGCCGATTGCTCGACTTTGGAACCAAGGGCTCAGGTCAGACCCCGTATTCGCGGGCCGGCGACGGGCGGCTTACGCTGAAGGGCGGGGTGCGCGAAGCGCTCGCCACGGAAATGCTGGAAGCGCTCGGCGTCTACACGTCCAAAACATTTAGCCTCATCGAAACCGGCGAGCAGCTCTATCGCGGGGATGAGCCGTCGCCGACCCGCTCCTGCGTGATGGTGCGCCTTAGCCATTCCCATGTGCGCTTCGGCGCCTTTCAACGGCTGGCGTTCCACCAGGACCCCGAGGCGATTGGCCGGCTTGTCGCCTATTGCCTGGAGAGTTTGCTCGCGGGCGAGCCGGAGGCGGCTGCCGCGCGCGCGCCAAACGCGGACGCCGCCGAAAAGGCCGGCGCGTTTCTCGCGATTGTCTCGCGCCGGGCCGCGCGGCTCGCCGCCAGTTGGATGGCGGCGGGGTTCGTTCATGGCGTTTTGAATACGGACAATATGAACGTCACCGGCGAGAGCTTCGATTACGGGCCCTACCGCTTCGCGCCCTCCGCCGATCCCGAATTCACCGCCGCCTATTTCGACCATGGCGGCCTCTACGCGTACGGCCGTCAGCCAGACGCCGTCGCCTGGAATCTGTCGCGTCTCGCCGGCGCCCTTTTGGGCGTTGCGAGCGAAGAGAAGTTGACGGACGCCCTCGGCGGCTTTGCCGAAGAGTATCGCCAGGCGCTTCTTGCCGCCCTGCTCGCGCGGCTAGGCTTAAAATCAGGGGCGGCGACGCGGCCCGAGGATGAGGAGGCGCTGCCCGGCGCCGCGCTCGGCTTCCTCCAAAGCGCCGATATGCCCTTCGAGTGGCTGTTTTTTGATTGGTTCTGCGGAGGCGAAAGCCAGGCCCGAGCGGCGCGCAGCCCCCATGCGGCCCTCTATCAAAGCGAGGCGTTCGCCTCGCTCCGTGCGCTTTTGGATCGGTTCGAGCCCGATCGCCCGGAGCGGCTCGCCAATGGCTATTTCGCAAAGGATGCGCCGACGACGCTGCTCATTGACGAAATCGAGGCGATTTGGGAGCGGATCGCGGCCGACGACGATTGGGCGCCGTTTGAGGCGAAGATCGCTGAAGCCCGCGCGTTCGGCGAGGTTCTGGGGCTTCGGCCCGTCTCCGCCCCGGCCGAGCATCGCCCGATCGGCGGTTGAGCGCAGGCCTAGTAGCCCCTGAAGCGCTTGCCGCTCGCCAAGGCGCGCGCGGCGCGGTAAACTATTAACTATGTGTGGCCGCGCCGGTTCTTGGCCTTCTGGGGGAGGGGGATCGGCGCAAGTGCATCGGTTGGGCCGACAGACGAGGGGATTGGGGTTCGATGACGTCTGAAGTTGTCTTGATGAACCGTCAGGCGGTGGCGCTCGCCGCCGACAGCGCGGTGACCATCTCCGGCGCCGGTTATCTGAAAACCTACAACAGCGCGGACAAGCTGTTTCAGCTTGTCGAGGGGCAGCCCGTCGCGGTCATGATCTACAACAATGCGGAGATCATGAACGTCCCCTGGGAGACCGTGATCAGCCTCTACCGCGACTACGCCGCAGGTAAGAGCCTCGCAACCGTTGAGGAGTATGCGGAAGACTTTCTCAACTTTATTTCAGGCAATCCTGATCTCTTTCCCGCCGATCACCAGGACGTTGAATATTTCAAGCTGGTCGCGGTCGTCTATTCGATTATCGCGCGCGAGTTCGATCAGCAGATCCGCCATTTCGTCGAGACCAAGGCCGGCGATCTGCGCGAGCATCTGAGCAGCATTTTCCAGTTCGTGGTGGATCAACTGCATGGCGACTATGAGGTGGCGATCGACGACACCGCCCGCGACACGCTGGAGTGTTTCCCGCAAGGCATGGCCGAGCAGCTGCGCCGTCGCTATCGGGCGGACATTGACGACCTAATTGGCAGCCTTCTGGAAGCGCTGCGCAGCGACCACGCCGATTTGCAGGTGACGGACGCCACCAAAGACAAGCTGCGCGACATCGCCGTCTATGCGGTCACCAAAGACGCATTTTTCGAGCACTATACCGGCATCGTCTTCGCCGGGTTTGGCCGCACCGAGAAATTCCCGGCCATGCGCTCTTACCTTGCGTCCAACGTGGTGCTCGGCGTTCTGAAGAAGCGCGGCGATAGGATGGCGGATGTCACCTCCGACGGCGCGCCGGTGATCCAACCCTTCGCCCAGGACACCATGATCCGCACGTTCATAACGGGCATGGATGGCAACCTTCGGATGTTCCTGTTCTCCGAGACGCTGAAGCTCACTTTCAATTTGTTGTCGGACATCATCAACGCTATGACCGACATTACGCCGGAACAGAAGCGGCGGATGTTTGAGGAGTACAGCGAGAACAATCTCACCAAGGCGCTGATCCAGTTCTTTAAGTCCGTCGATTCCTATCAGCATACGGTGCATACGCTTCCCATATTCCGGGCGATCCAGAATTTGCCGAAGTCGGAGTTGGGCGAGACCGCGGCCTCGCTG